>URVD01000055.1 GCA_900551195.1 uncultured Collinsella sp. | reverse complement strand
CAACTTTCTGTCCGCACCCCCGTCCAGTAATACTTATCCTCGCGATAGCAGGGAGAATAATCACACCACAGGCAATCGATATCACCGTTTTTGAGCAGCCGGTCGCGATCGTTCCAGTCAATATCGACAAACTGTGGCTTGAGCCCCGCACGCTTGCAGGCCTCGCGGGCGATGTCGATATCGATACCGACGTAATCGCCCGTGGTGTCGATATACACATAGGGGTCGTTATCCGTAACGCCGATTTTGAGTACTGGGAGATCTTTGTCGGCTTCATTCGAGGAGGAAGAACTGCTTCGAACGGTATACGTCAGGGCGACCACACAGGCAGCAACAAGGAGCATGAGCGTAAACGAGACAATGGCGACTCGCTTGATACGTCTGGGCACGCTCCTCCTTTCATCGAAACAGCAGTAAAGTTCATTTTATTACCGGGAGCCAATGCGGCAGTGAAAAAAGCGCCTTGCCCAAAACGGGCAAGGCGCCAATGGTTGAAATGCATCCGCAGGCGGTCGAATTAGGTCAACCCTACTCGAAGCTCAGCTGCTCCAGACGATCGAAGACCGTGTCGATGCGGGTGAGGAAGTCCCACGGATCAAAGATCTCGTCGAGCTTCTCCTGGCTGACGGTGCAGCGCGGATCAGCCTCGAGACGCTCCTTAAAGGTGGGGCCGGAGACGCAATCCTGTACCTCGTGCCAGGTTGCCATGGCGTTCTCCTGCACAATGGCGTACGCGTCCTCGCGGGTGATGCCCGTGTCGACGAGGGCCAGCAGGACCTTGGAGGAAAAAATGAGGCCGCGTGTCTTGTTGAGGTTGGCCATCATGCGAGCGGGATACAACTGCAGGCCGTCGATAACGCGGATGAGGCACTGGAACATGTGGTCGAGCGCGATGAAACTATCGGCCTGGGCGACGCGCTCGGCAGAGGAGTGCGAAATGTCACGCTCGTGCCACAGGGCGACGTTGTCGAAGGCAACCTGCGCGTTGGCCTTCACGACGCGCGACAGGCCGCAGACCTTCTCCATGGTGATGGGGTTGCGCTTGTGCGGCATGGCGGAGCTGCCCTTTTGACCCTTGCGGAACGGCTCCTCGGCCTCGAGGGTATCGGTCTTCTGCAGATTGCGAACCTCGGTAGCGATGCGCTCGCAGGTGGCCGCCGTGGTGGCAAGAACACCGGCGAGATAGGCGTGATGGTCGCGGCTAATAACCTGCGTGGACAGCGGGTCGTGAACCAGGCCCAGGTGCTCGCAGACATACTCCTCGACAAACGGCTCGATGGAGCTGTAGGTGCCGACAGCGCCCGAGATGGCGCCGAAGGCAACATTCTTGCGGGCGTCCTCAAGACGATCCAGATCGCGCTTGAGCTCCCAGGCCCAAGAGCCAAACTTCATGCCGAAGGTCATCGGCTCGGCGTGGATACCATGAGTGCGGCCGGCACAGAGCGTATTGCGCTCCTCAAAGGCGCGACGCTTGCAAATCTCGCCGAGCTTCTTGACGTCCTCGATGATCAAGTCGCAGGCCTGGGTGAGCTGGTAGCACAGAGCCGTGTCGCCCAGATCGGAGCTGGTCATGCCATAGTGAACCCAGCGGCTGGGCTTGGGGTCGCCCTCGGGAACATCGGCATCGATGTATTCCTTCATGTTGGTCAGGAAGGCAATGACGTCGTGGCGCGTGACTTCCTCGATCTCATCGACCTTCGCCTTCTCAAAGTTGGCATGATCGCGGATCCACTGGGCCTCGTCTTTGGAAATACCGATCTTACCGAGCTCCGCCTGGGCCTCGCAGGCCAGAACCTCGATCTCCTGCCAAATGGCGTACTTGTTCTCGAGGGAGAAGATGTGTCCCATCTCCGGGCGGGTATAGCGATCGATCATAGCGGCTCCTTTTTGGTTATTGGCACGTTGGTCGTAACCCAACCATTGTACCGTGCGCAGGTGCAAGTATGGGCAGCAGGCATGAACCTAACATTTTGGAATTGGAGCGGGCAACGAAGATGGACAGCAGCGTCACCGCAGCAGGCGGCAATAGTTCCGTGTACTAATGTAATTTCACGCGTTATCCGCGAAGCTACATGCGAAATTACATTAGAAGAAGACACATTATTTTCCGTTTCCCCTGGCAGCTAATCTGCGAGGTAAATTAAAAGTACAGACATTAT
This sequence comes from uncultured Collinsella sp., assembly GCA_900551195.1. GTDB lineage: Bacteria > Actinomycetota > Coriobacteriia > Coriobacteriales > Coriobacteriaceae > Collinsella. The sequence goes on along the minus strand of URVD01000055.1, from coordinate 7,274 downwards.
ATGCACTGAAATATATGACCTTACAGTCGGCCTACAGCCTTATGCACGGGCGGCTAATGTAACAGGAGATATAATTACATTAGTTGCGGATAAAATTACATTATATGGAGTGTCATGATACGGAAAACGAGCGAAATGCCCTCCCTACTTCTGCGCATCATTGCAGACGTCGAGACCGAGGTCGTCGAATACAAGGCAGCAAAGCAGAACTATGACTTCGAGGACATTGGCAGGTATTTCTCCGCCCTCAGCAACGAGGCCAATTTACGCAAGGCAGAGTGCGGATGGCTTTTCTTTGGCATTTCAAACGACCGCAAGATAAAGGGAACCGCCTACCGTAAAGAACCCCAATCGCCAAGTGTCGGCCTGCGACGCCTAAAGCACGAAATCGCCCAATACACCAACAACGGCATGACTTTCGAAGAGATTTACGAGTTTGAGGTTGATGACAAAAGAGTCATTGCTTTCCAGATACCGGCTGGCAGCTTCGCAACGCCAACGACTTGGCACGGAATCCCTTGGTCACGAGAGAATGAGTCCCTCGTAGAGATGCCCAAGTTCAAACTCGACGCCATTTACGGGCAGAGCCGGCCCGACTGGTCGCGCCAGATTGCCTACGAGGCAAACTTCGGTGACCTTGATCCAGATGCAGTTAGCTTTGCATGCTCCAAATTCGTCGAAAAGTTCGGAGAAAGCCAGCCTGCCGTTAGTAGCCTCGACGAAGAATCTATCCTTAGCAAGATGGCGCTTGTGATCCACGGCCACGTGAGCAATGCGGCGCTCGTTCTTCTGGGCAAACCGGAATCGAGTGTCTTTCTGGGTGGCATTGAGCCGCGCATCACTTGGACGCTCTACGCGAGCGACGGCTCCACTATGGCCTATGAACACTTTGAGCCGCCCTTCATTCTGCAGGTCGATCGTATCCTGGGAAAGATAAGAAACGAAAAGTATCGCTTCTTCGACCGCGAAGAGACGCTATTTCCCACCGAAGCGCATCGCTACAGTCCCGAAGTCATTCGAGAACTTCTCCACAACGCTATTGCGCATCAAGATTTCAGGATGTCAGGAAAGATCAATGTCCTTGAGTATGAGGACAAGCTTATATTCAAGAACGAGGGTGCCTTTATCCCCGAGACGATAGAGAACGCGCTCGCGAGCGGCTACAAGCCGCCCTACTACCGTAACCCCCTGCTTTCAAGCGCTATGAACAAAACAGGCATGATGGACCGCAACGCCATAGGCATTCGCAACGTCTTCGATATTCAGCGCAACCGCCTATTACCAATGCCCACCTACGATCTATCTGAGATTGGGCGCGTTGCCGTAACGCTGTACGGTACGGTTCTCAACGAGGACTATTCTCGACTTCTCGCAAGCAATCGAAATCTTGATTTGGTGACAGTACTGCTGTTGGACCTCGTTCAGAAGGGACTACCCGTCACAAAGGAACAGTCACGTCTGCTTCACGAACAAGGCCTCGTTAGGGGCCGTTACCCCAAACTGACGGTCTCAGCCGAGGTGGCAGCAGCCACCGGTGCCCACAGCGAGTATGTGCGAAACAAGGGCGTAGACAATAGCGTCTTCAAGGAGTTGATCTTGGAGCTCCTGCGCGTGCGCCCATGTTCAAGAGCGGAGATTATCGCAGGGCTGGATCATGCCTTGCCGGCAGACCTTACGGCAAAGCAAAAAGGCGACCATGTAAGCTATCTGCTCCAAAGCCTACGGAAAGCTGGCCGCATCACCAACGCTGGAAGCACTTCGGCAGCTGAGTGGCACATAGTCGAGTGATATGGCTCGCGATTTCGATTCTGCCAAACAGGCACATTCCAAGCCAAGTTCGCAACTAGCCCAGAATGTGCCTGACTACCAGTCGTGATAGGACGCATCCTCCGTCGTCTGGCATCGCGCAGCGTCAGGCAACAGCGCATATGGTTGATCCAACTGAAGTCGACATCCAATCGGGCATTGCAACCTTGCGAGACGGCAGTCTCATACAACAAAAATAGTTCCCTGCCACTCCATGCACGAGCGGCAGGGAGCGCTCATGGCGGATCATTTCTCAAGCTCCACCTTCCTCAACCGTAAAAACGTCCAATGTCTTAGAGGCCGTTTTTACATTTGTTGGCTTCTATTTCTTTAATTAAAAATCATCCTTTACCTGCTGATTCGTGATATTTTGCTTGTCTACATATAGGTGTAGACCTATACTAATTCCTATTATGGCTAAGCTATGTCCTTGGGAGGTGCCATGCCGTCAGAAGCTCAGAAGCGAGCCGATCGTAAGTACAAGCACGACAAGACCCAGCAGTTCTGTCTGCGGTTCTATCCCGCCGAAGAGGAGATTTGGTCATTCCTCTCCGCACAGGAAAACAAGCAGGGATTTCTTAAAGATTTGATTAGCCGCGAGATGGGCGTCGCATCGGGCGGCCCCGCACGCGTTGATACCAACACCAAGGTTGGAAGGACGGAATCGTAATGTCGCAAGTGAGCAAGACTTCGGTCATCCAGCCGGAGACTATACTGGACTTCATCGACGGCGTGACGCAGCGCAGGGACACCCCCGAGGAGCGAGTGCGCCAGGAAATCCTAAAGTCCCTCGTGCGTGAGTACGGTTACAAGAAGGAGCAGATCGGGGTCGAGGAGTCGATCAAGTTCGGCAGCAACCGAAAAGCGGTCGACGTCGCCATCTGGGAGCCGGGAAAAGCGCACACCCAGGAAAACATCCACATCATCGTCGAGTGCAAAGACCCCAAGACCAAGGCCAAAGGCAAAAAAGACGGCGTAGATCAAATGCACTCCTATGCGTCTGCCTGCATGAACTCGACCTATGGCATGTGGACCAACGGCGACGAGTTGCTTACCTTCCGTTACGTGGTGGACGATGCCGGCAAGCGCGGCCCCGAGGCCGTGCCCGATCTGCCACATGCTGGTGGCGAGGTACCCGACGACGCGCCGCGCTTCGACCAGTTGCGCCCCGCCGCCAGTGACTCGCTGCTGTACTCGTTCCGCCGCTGTCACAACTACATCGCCGGAAACCAAGGCATCCAAAAGGCCGAGGCATTCCTTGAACTGCTCAAGATCATCTTCTGCAAAATCCAGGATGAGCGCGACTCCGAGACGCCAACGTTCTACATCACGCCAACCGAGCGCCAGGGCGCCGCGGGTAAGAAGAAGTGCCGCAAGCGCATCGAGGCACTCTTTGGAAACGTCAAGCAGTCGTACGAGACCATCTTCAAGGCCGACGAGCGCATCGCATTAACCGACGATGTGCTCGCCTACATCGTGGCGCAGCTGCAAATGTATTCCCTGCTCGAGAGCGACGTGGACGTTAAGGGCCACGCGTACGAGACAATCGTGGGCTCCAACCTGCGTGGTGACAAGGGCCAGTTCTTCACGCCGCGCAACATGTGCCACATGATGGTGCGGATGGTCGACCCGTCCGAAAACGACGTCATCCTCGACCCCGCCATGGGCACCTGCGGCTTTTTGGTCACGGCCATGAATTACGTGCTTGAGAAGATCAGAGACTCCGTCGAGGTGAGCGGGCGCAGCAAAGCAGCCAAGCAAGAGGCTCTGATCGCGCGCAAGCGCGAGTTCCTGTCCAAGCATATCGTGGGCATCGACTTTGATCCCATCCTAGTGCGTGCCTCCAAGATGAATATGGTTATGAACAACGACGGCACCGGACAGCTGTTCCACGCCAACTCGCTCGAGCCGTTCTCGGGCTTTGAACCCAAACTGCAAAAGGCGCTGCGCCTGGACGCCGCCGACATTGCGGCAAATAAGGCGCTGCAGCCGGGGCACGGCGTTACGGCGATTATGACCAACCCACCTTTTGGCTCCAAGATTCCTATCGAAGACCCGGCGATTCTGGAATCCTTCGACCTTGGACACACCTGGTCGTGGTCCGAGGAAGATGCCGAGTGGAGCATGGAACCCAAGCTCTTCTCATCTCAGCCGCCCGAGATCCTCTTCATCGAGCGGTGTATCCGCCTGCTTGAGCCCGGCGTGGGTGTGGCGGCGCTCGTCATTCCCAACGGCATCCTGGGCAACCCGGGTCTGGGCTACGTGCGCCAGTGGATTTTGCGCCATGCGCAGATCCTGGGTTCGGTAGACATGCACCCGGATGCGTTCCAACCCAACGTGGGCGTGCAGACATCCGTCCTTGTGCTGAGACGCTGGGACAGTGAGGAAGAGGCATACTGCAAGGACGGTACCTTCCAGGATTACAAGATATTTATGGCCATCTGTGACCACGTAGGGCACGACAAGCGTGGTCAGACCACCTATGTACGCGACGATGACGGCTACCCCATTGTGCAGGAGCAGACCACCGCGGTGACGGGCAACGTGGGCTCCGAAGAGGAGAGCAGCCACACCTCGAAGGAGCGCGTGGTGGACGACGAGACGATGGCGATCGCCGGCGCCTTCTTTGAATGGAGGCGAGACCAATGACGATCGCGCCTTTGGTGAAGAGCGTCCGACTTTCCACCGTGCTGGGCGGCGACGTGAGGCTCGAGGCGTCAACCTACCTGCGCGACGGGTACGGCTTCGTACGCCTTGCCAACCAGTGCGACAACCACAAGAGGCTCGGTGACCTTACCGACATTTGGCAGCCGAGCAGACTGACGGGGTATACCGTGCCGGAAGGCAAAGGGCTACCCTTCTTTACCGCCGGCCAGGTGTTCGAGGACTTTCCCCGAGTGAGGAAGTGGCTCGCCGCGCCTTTCGTGCCCCAGGCTGATTCTAGATTCGTCAATCAGGATTGGCTGCTGCTTTCGCGCTCGGGCGTGGTGGGCAACGTTACCGCCGTGTACCCGCATCACCTGAACAAGGTCATCACGGACGACCTGTTGCGCATCGAGCCGAAGGACCAAGACGAGTACGGCTGGCTCTACGCGTATATGAAGACGGACTTCTTCAAGCAGATCGCACGAGCGTCTCAGTACGGTCACATGATCAAGCACATCGAGGTGGCCCACGCCAACGAGTTTCCGGTCATCATGCCCGATGCGGCCACGCGCAAAGCCATCGGCGACAAAGCTGCCGAGGCTGTGCGCCTGCGCGGCGAGGCCTGGAAGCTGCGGGACGGGGCGTTTAAGCTGTTGGAGAAGGAGGTCGGTATTGCTTGTGAGGCAGAAAGTCCTGCAGGAACATGCGTGGTGAGTTTATCCAAAGTTATTGACAACAGATCGCGCCTTGATGCTGACAGTTATGCCGGCTCTATAAGCGCCGTAGACTCATTGGTTGACGTAATGGAGTATGCGCCACTTGCTGAACTTGTAGAGGACGTCGAAGAGCTTCCTCGCTTCAAGCGGTTTTATGGCGATTCCAACGTTCCCTTTGTGGGTGTGTCCGAGGTCTTTGACGTTAACACTCAACCGACAAAATTTGTTTACGCCAAGCTCATTAAAAACTGGGAGCGTTACATCCTAAAGCCGGGAACTCTCGTCATGGCATGTTCTGGTCAAAAGTACGGCATCCTAGGACGAGCTCTTTTGCTCACGGAGAATCATGAGGGAATGTTTGGCAGCAACCATCTGCTGAGAATCTATCCCGACGTTACAAAGATTCGAACTGGCTACCTGCTTGCTTTTCTGAACAGTCCCACCGTTGGCAGGCCGTCGGTCGTTCGTTGCGCATACGGAACCTCGGTGCCTCAACTTAGCCCTATCGATATCAAAAAAATTCGCGTTCCCCGTCTTGGCGCGGACGTCGAATCTGCCATCGCCGACCTTATGGACAGGAGCGTGAGCACCTCGGCCAAGGCTGACCAACTTGAGAACGAGGCTACCAAGCTGGCACAGGAGCAGGTCGATATCGCCATCGAGAAGGTTGTCTCCAACACCTAGTGAGGCGACCTTTTAACCGCCGTTAAGCCTATAGCCTCAACACAAACAAAATGCAACGCGTATCGTAGTAAGTTGGTTAACGGCATAGTGTGAGAATTCACACTTGGACATTTGATTAACGCTCGCACCCTGTCGGGTTCGAATCCCAGCACTTTATTGAAAAAAGCACGGCACCGTGATGGTGCCGTGCTTGTGCTCTTAACTGGAGCGGGCAACGGGACTCGAACCCGCGAGTGTCAGCTTGGGAAGCTGATGCCTTACCACTTGGCGATGCCCGCATATGTGGGGGATAGTATAACGCGGTTGTCTTGTTCGATACAAGGGTGTCGATGCTTGTTTTAGCTGTGGAGAATCGTTTGAAAACCGCGCCAATTGTGGAGATGAGGACCTTTGTCTTTCTTTTCTTACCATCTTCTACCTGCATTTTTATCTGATTGTTGTATTTGAGCTCGATTTGTCAGAAATCGGGCAAGCTTTTGGTCAGGCTCCGGTACTTACCCGCATGAACCTCGGGGGTAGCCTCATCCTACGCGTCGCAACCTCCCCATGCGGCGCACGAGGGATAAGGAGCAGCCATGTCCAACGCACCCACGCACTCTGTCCACAGCGCAATCGCAACAGGTCCGCTGCTCCTGCTCCTCTTCCTGCTTTTCGGCTGCCTGACACCGGGAGCCGCATTTGCCGTCGATGGCTACGACCAGCTCGGCTTCCGCACTATTAGCGATGATTGTGGGCCCTTCTTCATCGGCAAGTATGAAGCTCAAGACGCCTCGATTGCCTACTGCATGAACCAGGAGCGCCCCGGCCCCACCAAGCCGGGCGGCCCATGGCTCAACTTTGATCAAGGCTGGGTGTGGCTCGACGACGAGTTCGCGGCAATCGTTTGTCACGGATATCCTACCGCCACGTCGTTTGGCGGTTACCATCTTTCACCCGATCGCGCCCGCGCCGCCACCCAGCTTGCCGTATGGATGCTCAACGGCACTACCCATGTCGACGGCACCTACTCCTACACGACCGCTCAGGGCAAAACCAAGAGTGGGCACTTTACCACTGACAATGAAGTCGTGGCGGCGGCGCGGTGGCTCCACGACAGCGCAAAATCAGGAAGCATCAAAGCCGCTCCGCACCGCGCGCGACGCTATCTAGGAGCCGTATCGGGCGGCAGCAAACGTCAAGACATGCTCTATGTACTGCCGGCGGTCTCTGTTTCCTTCCAAAAGCAGTCTGCAAACGCTGCCATTACCAGCGGAAACAATACTTATCAGTTTGACGGGGCAACATTCGATGTTTTTGAGAGCGCCAGCGGCGCGCATGTCGGCACCATCCAGATGGACAGCAACGGTCGGGCGCAAGCAACACTTCTGCCCAACACGGCATACTACCTAGTTGAAACGAAGGCGCCGGCCGGCTATGTCCCCC
>URVD01000054.1 GCA_900551195.1 uncultured Collinsella sp. | reverse complement strand
ATACCCCACGAGAGAATCATGCCGACACCCGTACGACAGGACAGGTTGCCTCGAGCAAAACGGACTTTCCAAGCCCATCCTCAGCATACAAACCATCACAACATTCGATGCTTTTTCCGATTTTGGCGAAAAACGTCGAATGTTGTGATGGTCTGCCTGCCCACAGCACCCCGTAGAAGGACCAAAACGCCCCTAGAGGCCGCCGTCCCAGTGCCGAATCACGAATTCTCGCAGGTCGTTCTGACGTTTCTGGAACGCTTCGCTTCGGTCGCACTTGAGGCCCATGGCAAGCGCGATGGCGTTCATCGCCCGGTGCAATTGCAGCTGGTGGGCAAACTGAGTCCCGGTGAGGACGATCATCCTAAAGCCCAGCGCGCTCAGCACGGTCATACGCTCCGCGTCCGACGCGCTGCGCTGTTTATCAAGATGGTCCGAGCCGTTGTATTCAATCCCCGTACCGCTCGCAGGCGCATATACGTCAATCTCGAAATACCCGGCCTTTGCGAGATACTTGAACTCGTTGGGAACATCGACCCGATGGTTGAGCTCGATCTTGGCGTATCCCAGCCCTCCCTGGGAACGTTTTGCTACGACCATGATTGCGGTGGCCGTCTCCATGGGCGACCGCGCGCCATCGTGCACGCGCTTGAGCACGGCGGCCGCGCGTATAGCCCCCTGACGAGATCGGTTCTCGTTGCAATAAGCAATCAAGTCGGCAACGGTATACCTCTGCCCCATCTCGATATAATCGCCTGTCGACAGATGATTCAAATGGTATCGGGCGCAGATTTCGTAGCCATATTCCAGCTGCTCGGGCTCGCTCATCCACGAACCCGCTTGGACAAAGCACATGGCCTCATCAACCACTAGAAGGCCCTCTGCCACCTCGATAAGATGGCCTGGAGGTATCGGCGCCCCAAACACGTGGCACCTAAATCCAGCCGGCGTCGAACGCTCAAAATCGAAGTTGACGAGCGTGTCGATATGATCGAGCTCTTCTCGTGGAATACCAAGCGAAACCAGATAGTCGGTAACGATCCCAGCTGCCGTTGAAGCCCTCAGACCCTTGGCATCGAGTCCCAATTTGGGCAGGCCCGCAGTCGGCTCCGCCTCGTTAGCAAGCGAGTCCTCATCGTATAGGCTGCTTGCTCGCGAGAGCGGCTCGGACGGACGCGCCACGTTGTGGTACAGCCAGGCAGTCTTATGGGACAGGACGATCGGCAGGTCCATGAGCCCTCCAATGGAGTCGGATAACCAACCTTATTCCCCTGCCCACGGGTCCGCACACCTTCGTGCACAAGAAAGCGATTCCACCCGATCGAGTGGTAGAAAAACCATCACAACATTCGATGCTTTTCCCGATTTTGGCAAAAAACGTCGAATGTTGTGATGGTTTGAGGCGAGGTGAGGGGCACGAAGGGGTCGAAGCATCGTGCTCGAACGGGTTAATCCAACTCTTTTAAGCCATGCGCCAGCTGCCAGTACTCGCCGTGCTGGGCGAGCAGCTCTTCGTGCGTGCCGCGCTCGATGATGCGGCCGTGTTCGAGGACCATGATGGCGTCGGCGTCGCGGACGGTGGACAGGCGGTGCGCGATCATAAACGTGGTGCGTCCGCGCATGATGCGGTCCATACCGCGCTCGATGAGCTTTTCGGTGCGCGTGTCGATGCTCGAAGTGGCCTCGTCCAGGATGAGCACCGGCGGGTCGGCAACGGCCACGCGCGCGATGGCGAGCAGCTGGCGCTGACCCTGCGACAGGTTGGTGCCATCGGCCGTGACCGGCGTATCGTAGCCTCTAGGCAGGCGGCGGATAAACGAATCCGCGCAGGCCGCCTCGGCAGCGGCGCGCACCTCCTCGTCGGTCGCGTCGAGCTTGCCAAAGCGGATGTTCTGCGCAATGGTGCCGCTAAACAGGTGCGTGTCCTGCAGCACAATGCCGAGCGACCCGCGCAGGCTGGCCTTGGCAATGTGCTTGACGTCGATGCCGTCGTACGTGATCTCGCCGGCATCGACCTCGTAGAAGCGGTTGATGAGGTTGGTGATGGTCGTCTTTCCGGCACCCGTCGAGCCCACAAACGCGATCTTTTGCCCCGGCTTGGCAAACAGGTTGAGGTCCGTGAGCACGCGGGTGCCCGGCACGTAGGAAAAGTCCACGGCGTGGAAGCGCACGTCACCGGCAAGCGGAACTAGGCCGCACGTAAGCTCGGTACCGTCGGCGGCCACCGCACGGCCCGACTCATCAACAGCGGCCACGTCGTGCAGGTGCCCATATGTGCCCACGCCCTGGCCCTCGGGAATCTTCCACGCCCACGCGGCGTCGCCCGTCTGCACCAGCTCCACGCAGCCCTCGTCCACCTCGGGCTTAAGGTCCATGGCGGCAAACAGGCGCTCGGCACCGGCCAGCGCGTTGAGCAAAAAGTTGCCCAGCTGCGTAAACTGGTTGATGGGCATGGCCGCCTGGCGCACAAAGACCAGGTAGCTCGCGAGCGCGCCCACGTCGGCGAGCCCCTTGATGCAGAGCATGCCGCCCGCCACGGCGACGATGGCATAGTTGACGTAGCCAATCACGACGGTCATGGGCACCATGGAGTTGGCATAGCTCACCGCGGCGGTGCCGGTGCGACGAAGTTCGTCGTTGCGGCAGGTGAAGCCGGCGACATTCGCTACCTCGCGGTTAAAGACCTTGATGACCTTTTGGCCCGAGACCATCTCTTCGATATATCCGTCCAAATCGCCCAGCGACGCCTGTTGGGCGGCAAAAAAGCGCTTGGAACGCATGCCCGAGTAGCGCGCATACAGCACAATGGCCGCGTCGCACACGAGCGTAATAATCGTGAGTTGCCAGTTAAGGATGATGAGCATGGCCGTGGTGCCCACAACCTGAATGGCGGCCTGAATCACGTTGGCAAAGCTGTTGTTGAGCGCCTCGGAGACGGTGTCGACGTCGTTGGTAAAGAAGCTCATGATGTCGCCCGAGCGCGTGCTGTCAAAATAACTGAGCGGCAGCGTCTGGATGTGCGCGAACAGGTCGCGACGAATATCGGAGACCACGCGCTGGGCCGCGCGCACCATAATCTGTGAGTAGCCCAGAGCCGAGAGCACGCCCGCGGCGTAGATGGCAGCGGTAAAGATAACCTGCCTGGTGAGCAATTCCTCGCCGCCCGTTGCCAAACCGTTAACGATAGGGCGCACCATGTAGGTGCCGGCGAGGCTCGCGATGGCGGCGACGGAGGCGAGCACGCCCACCGCGAGCAACGAGAACTTGGCGTGACCCATGTAGGAGAGCAAGCGGCGAAGCGTCTGCGTCAGATTGGTGGGACGGGCCTGAGCGGATGTCTTAGGCATGTTGCTCGCCTCCTTCCGTGGCTTGAATTGATCCGCTGGGGCCAGACGAAGACGGGGCATTTGCGCCGTCTGCGACGTCCGCATCCCCCGCAAACTCCATCTGCGAGGCATAAATCTCCTGGTAGATGTTGTCGCCCGCCAGCAGTTCCTCATGCGTGCCCACGCCATGGACACGACCGTCGTCCAACACCACAATGCGATCGGCATCCATGACGCTCGCGATGCGCTGGGCGATGATGAGCACGGTCGTATTGGGAATCCGAGCGATGTGCTCGCGAATCTTAGCGTCGGTCGCCATATCGACCGCGCTGGTTGAGTCATCAAAAATGAGCACGCGCGGATGCTTGAGCAGCGTGCGCGCAATGCACAGGCGTTGCTTCTGGCCGCCCGAAACACCGGCGCCGCCTTGGCCCAACTCGCCGTCCAGCCCGCCGATGCGATCCAGGAACTCGTCCACGCATGCCGCCCGGCAGGCACGCAGGAGCTCCTCGTCGGTGGCATCGGGCGCGCCCCACTGCAGGTTCTCGCGCACGGTACCCGTAAACAGCACGTTCTTTTGCAGCACGATACCCATGGCGTCGCGCAAGGTAGCCAAGTCGTAGTCGCGCACGTCGTGTCCGCCCACAAGCACGGTGCCCTCGGTGGCGTCGTACAAGCGCGCAATCAGCTGCACAAGCGAACTCTTGCCCGAGCCCGTGCCGCCGAGCACGCCCACCGTGGAGCCTGCTTCAATGCAAAGGTCAATATGCTCGAGCACATCCTCGGCTGCATCCGCGCGGTATTTAAAGGAAACGTCGCGAAACTCGATGCTTCCGTCGGCCACCTCGTGCACGGCAGCGGCAGCGTCGGGCGCCTGGATAAGCGAACGCTCGTCGAGCACCCGCGAGATGCGTTCCACGCTGGCAAGTGCGCGCGTGAGCAGCAAAAACACGTTGGAAATCATCATGAGCGAGTTCATGATCAGCAGCACATAGCTCATAAAGCCCGTGAGCGAGCCCACGCCGAGCTCGCCGGCAAGAATCATGCGCCCGTCGATCCACAGAATGGAAAGCGCCGCCACGTACATCGACAGCTGAAACACCGGCAGGTTGAACACGGCGTTGCCAAAGGTCTTCGTCGCCGTGTGCGCAAGCTCGGTATTGACGGCATCGAACTTGGCCTCCTCGTGCTCGGCACGCACGTACGCCTTGACGGCGCGCACGGCGGTGAGGTCCTCCTGCACCACACCGTTGAGATGGTCCATCGAGGTCTGCAGCTGGCGGTAGAGCGGACTGACGCGATAGGTGATAACGCCCAGCACGATCGCCAGCACCGGCAGGATGATCGCGAAAACGGTGGCGAGCGGACGCGACAGCACCAGCGCATAGACCAAGCCGACGATGAGCGTCACGGGACCGCGCACCATGGGGCGAAAGCCATTGCCGATGGCATTTTGGATGACGGTGATATCGGTAGTCATGCGGGTGACGAGCGAGCTGGCGTCGTAGTTATCCAGATTGCCAAAAGCGAGCGTCTGGATCTTGCGGTACTCCGCCTCGCGCAAGTTAGCGCCCAGCCCCGAGGCGACGCGAGCAGACGTGCGTGCATAGCCCAAGCCAAGTACCAGCGAACATGCGGCGCATACCAACATATACGTGCCCTGCAACAGCATGTAGTTGATGTCGCCCGCGGGCACGCCCACGTCGATGATATTTGCCATGATGACCGGGATAAACAGCTCGAGCGCCGTCTCGGCCGTCACAAAGAGCACGCCGAGCATGGCATCGCGGCGGTATGCCCCCAGATAGGAAAACAAAATCTTGAGATTGCGCACGCAGGTTCATCCCCCATCAAACGTTGTTCGCAAACCCACGTATTATGGCGCGCCGTGCGGCGGTGTCAAGTGCTCCGAAATCGATTTCTGCAAGGCTAGTACAGACGCCATGCTCACAAGGTGCAACTCTGTATTCAATTGGAAATGAACGCGAGCGTGACTTTTTCGCCCTGCCGCCAACACAAACCTTGACTCTACAATCGTTGTAGGGTTTTCACTACACTGGTACGTAAACAGACCAAGCCAGAAAGCCCCGCCCATGGAACACAACCTCACACGCGGCAATGTCCTTAAGACCATCGCGGTCTTTGCCCTGCCTTATATGCTCTCGTACTTTTTGCAGATGCTCTACGGCATGGCCGACCTGTACATGATGGGGCAGTTTAGCGGCGCCGCCGGCATCACCGCCGTGGGCAACGGCGCGCAGACGCTCTATATCATTACCGTGACGCTCGTGGGCCTGGCCATGGGAACGACGGTTATCGTCGGCCACGCCGTGGGTTCGCGTCGGTTTGACCGCGCCGAGACCGCCATCGGCAACACCATCACGCTCTTTATGGGTGTCTCGGTGGTGCTGGCCGCTGTCCTGCTCGCACTGTGTCCGCAGATCGTGGCGCTCATTGGCACGCCGGCCGAAGCGGTCGAAGGAACCGCCGCCTACCTGCGTATCTGCTTTATCGGCATTCCCTTTATCGCCGCGTACAACATCCTCTCGGCCATCTTTCGCGGCCTAGGCGATTCGCGCTCGCCCATGTACGTGATTGGCGTGGCATGCATCATCAATATCGCGCTCGACTTTCTGTTTATCGGCCACATGGGGCTCGGCCCCGTGGGCGCGGCGCTCGGCACGGTAATCGCCCAGACGGCCAGCGTTGCCCTCGCGCTCGTGTGGCTCAAGAGCCGCCGCACGAACATCCACGTTAAGCGCAGCGACCTGCGCCCTCAGCCCGAGGTGCTCGGCAGCATTCTTAAGATCGGCGTGCCCGTGGCCGTGCAGGACGGCTGCATCCAGGTGGCGTTTATGTTCATCACCGTCATCGCCAACCACCGCGGTCTAGTCGACGCCGCCGCCGTGGGCCTGGTCGAAAAGATGATCAGCTTTTTGTTCATTGTGCCGAGTTCCATGGGCGCTACCGTCAGCGCACTCACGGCGCAAAACGCCGGCGCGGGCAAGGGCGACCGCGCGCGTCAGGTACTCAAGGACGCCATGACGATCTCGGTGGTGTACGGCTGCCTGATCACGGTGCTGATGTGGCTGGTGGCACCGGCGTTTATCGGCTTTTTTGCCAAGGACCCCGCGGTGGTCGCCGCCGGTACTGGCTATATGCACAGTTATATTTTCGACGCGATTTTTGCCGGCATCCACATTTGCTTTAGCGGCTTTTTCGCTGCATACGGCAAGAGCTACATCGGCTTTGCGCACAACGTGCTGGCCGTGGCGCTCATTCGCGTGCCCGGCGCCTGGCTGCTGTCGAATGCCTATTCTGACACGCTGTTCCCCATGGGCATCGCCTCGCCGTGCGGATCGATTCTGTCGGCGGTCATCTGCGTGATTGCATTTACCGTGCTCAACCGCCGTGGGGCTTTTGACAAACTGGTAGCGTAGCGGGGCGACGCAAAATCGCCCTGATCGACGACATCATCAGCGACGACCCAGCAACCTACGTGACGCAGATCACGGTGCCGGTCTCTCTAGGCTAGACCGAGCCTCGCCTCTAACTCGGTCAACGCCTCAAAGGCATCGCGAGATGCACCCGCCGCGCGCTCGCGCTCGGCAACGCAAATTCGCATCATTAAGCGCTCTTTTGCCTGCACTTGGGAATGCCTCGCGCGCCCTTCCGCCTGCGAGCAATTGCGATTCTCGATATCCATTACGCCTCCGGCACCTCACCAGTCGCCAGGATCTGCTCGAGTGCGTCCTCATCCAGTACGGGTACACCCAGCTGCTCGGCCTTGGTAAGCTTGGAGCCCGCTTTGGGGCCGGCGACCAGATAGCTCGTCTTCTTTGACACGCTGCCCGAAACCTTGGCGCCGAGCACCTTGAGCGCCGCGCCCGCCTCGTCGCGCGTGCGGTTGACGAGCGTGCCGGTGAGCACGAAGGTCAGACCCGCAAGCGGCTGTGCGTCGGCGAGCTCGCCCGCCACGCCAGCTTCGGCCGCGGCTTGCGCATGAGCGGCGCCCAAGTCGACCTCGAGCGAAAGGCCCGCTTGGCGCAGACGTTCCAGCACGGCAAGGTTCTCGGGCACGGCCAGGAACTGCTTGACGCTCGCCGCAATCTTGGGACCGATGCCCTCGCACTCGGCGATATCCTCTTCGCTCGCCAAGATAAGCTTGTCAATCGACAGGAATCGCTCGGCGATGACCTCGCCCACGCTTTTGCCCACGTGGCGGATGCCCAGGGCAAACAGCACGCGACCGAGCGGCTGGCTTTTGGACTTATTGAGCTCGGCGATGATTTTCTCGGCCGTCTTGAGACCCACCGGGATGGGGTCGCCCTTCTTGACGCCCTTTTTGCTGTTGGAGCTGGCATAGGTGCGTCCCGTGTCCAGGCCTGCGATGTCGTCGACCGTGAGCTGGTAGAAGTCTGCGACATCGTGGATCAGGCCGGCGGCGATCATCTTGTCGACGATCTCGTCGCCCAGGCCGTCGACGTCCATGCAGCCGCGGCTCACCCAATGGAGCAGACGCTCCTTGAGCTGTGCGGGGCAGTCGATCGATACGCAGCGGTAGGCCACCTCGCCATCCTCGTGGACCACGGGGCTGCCGCACACGGGACAGACCTCGGGCATCTGCCAGTCAACGCTGTCGGCCGGGCGCTTGTCGAGCACGGGGCCCACGACCTCAGGGATTACGTCGCCCGCCTTGTGCACGATGATGGTGTCACCCTCGCGCACGTTTTTGCGGCGGATCTCGTCGATGTTGTGCAGCGTGGCGCGCGCGATAGTGGAGCCGGCGACCGTCACCGGGTCGAACTCGGCGACCGGCGTGAGCACACCGGTGCGGCCCACCTGGATGCGAATCTCGCGCAGGACGGTCTGCTTTTCCTCGGGCGGGAACTTAAAGGCGATGGCCCAGCGCGGTGCGCGAGCGGTAAAGCCCAGGTCGAGCTGCTGCTGGAAGCTGTCGACCTTTACGACCACGCCGTCGATGTCGTAGTCCAAGTCGCCGCGATGCTCGAGGGCCTGGGCGCAGAACTCGTGGACCTCGGCCGGCGTGGCGCAGCGGGCCACGTTGGGGTTGACGCTAAAACCGGCGCTGCGCAGCCAGTCGAGAAATTCGCGCTGGCTGTGGACGTGCAGCGGATCGGTATCGGCGATGGCGTAGATAAAGGTGGCCAAGTCGCGACGCACCGTGACCTTGGGGTCTTTTTGGCGCAGGGATCCTGCAGCGGCGTTGCGCGGGTTGGCAAAGGGGTCACGGCCCTCGGCATCGGCCTCTTCATTCAGACGAACAAAGCTGCCCTTAGGCATGTAGACCTCGCCGCGTACTTCGATGGTACGCTCGCGGTCGGTGCCCATATGAGCGAGCGCCGGCTCGGACAGGTGCATGGGCACGTCCTTGATGGTACGGACGTTGAGCGACACGTCCTCGCCCGTGGTGCCGTCGCCGCGTGTGGCCGCGCGCACGAAGGTGCCGTTTTGGTAGGTAAGGGCCACGCCCAGGCCGTCGATCTTAAGCTCGCAGGTATAGGTGACGCTGCCGGCACCGAGCGCATCCTCGGTGCGCTGGAGCCATGCGTCGAGCTCGTCCAGATCCATGGCATCGTCCATGGAATACATGCGCGCCATATGCGTGACCGGCGTAAATTGCTCGCTCACGTATCCGCCCACACGCTGGGTATAGCTGTCGGGCGTCACCAGGTCGGGATAGGCCGCCTCGATCTGCTGGAGCTCAACGAGCATTTTGTCGAAGGCGGCGTCCGTGATCTCGGGCGCGTCGAGCATGTAGTAGCGATAGGCGTGGTAATCGAGCTCGTGGCGCAGCTCGGCCGCGCGCGCTGCCGCCTGGGCACGGGCGTCGGTCGGTGCGGCGGCATCCGCGCTCGCGGGCGTTTCGGTATCGATGTCCACACCGTCACCAAACAGGCTCGATTGCTCCATAGCGGCACTCCTTCGCTCGATTTCAAACGGATACAAGAGTACCACCGGTCACCATGGCGCTGAATAACCCTTTCGAACCGCACCGAATCGGCAGCCGCCAGACTGGGGTGGATCGCGCGATTAAACCATGCCCTTGCCAGTTCTAAATGATCCGTTTTCCTCCGTCCCCAACGGATCAATAATCAGAACCACCCTTAAAAAGGGTGGTTTGC
>URVD01000053.1 GCA_900551195.1 uncultured Collinsella sp. | reverse complement strand
ACATAGAGTCGGCCCGGGCATCTTTATAATGCTGGCTTAAAGACCCATTTGATTCCGACCGAACAAGGGAGCGAACATGGATCGTAGTAAGGTACCTGCCGTCCTGTCCATCGCGGGATCCGATTCCAGCGGCGGCGCCGGCATTCAGGCCGACATCAAGACCATCACGGCGCACCGCCTGTATGCCGAGACGGCCATCACCGCCATCACAGCGCAAAACACGCTGGGCGTCACCGCCGTACAGGATATCTCGCCAGATATCGTAGCCGCGCAAATTGACGCCGTTTTTGACGATATCCGCCCGAGCGCCGTCAAGATCGGCATGGTTTCTTCTGTCGAGATTATCGAAGTCATCGCCGACCGCTTGAGCGCCTGGAACGCAACGAACGTGGTCGTCGACCCCGTCATGGTCGCCACCTCGGGCGCGCGGCTGATTGCCGAAGATGCCGCCGAGGCGCTCACCCGCCGCCTGTTCCCGCTGGCGACGGTTATCACGCCCAATATTCCCGAGGCCATGGCCCTGCTCGACTACGAGGTCGACTCCGAGCGCACGCAGCAAAATGCTGCCATGCTCCTCACCCGCCGCTTTGGTTGCGCATCCCTCGTTAAGGGTGGGCATCTTGTCAACGAGGCCAACGATGTACTGGCCGAACCCGCGCCGCTCGATGACGAGGGCAACCATCTGGGAGATCCACTCACCACGTGGTTCCGCCACAAGCGTATCGATACCAATAACACACACGGCACCGGCTGCACGCTCTCGTCCGCCATTGCCTGCGCGCTGGCCCAGGGTATGGATCTTGCCGATGCCGTCAACGCTGGCAAGGCCTACCTGACAGGCGCTCTGGCCGCCGGCCTGAACATGGGCAAAGGCTCCGGCCCCGTCAACCACATGTGGCAGTATTAAGATTCGCAGTCCAAAACCACCGCAAAGGGGACAGGCACCCTTGCGGTGGTTCCCACAAACATCTCGATCTGTAACAGTTAAAGTCCATTTTTCGGCCCACCCGTTACAAATCGAGACATCCAAATTCCACTGAGAAGATAATCTCGATGTGTAACAGTAACTCGGCAAAATCGACCCTAGATGTTACAGATCGAGACAAACGACCGATATCGACCTAAATAATCTTAATCTGTAACATCTAGCCCGTTTTTGGCCTTACAACTGTTACAGATCAAAGCAAACCAACGAAACAAGCCGTCGCAAGGAGAACTATTGTGGTGGTTTGGGGCCGTGCTACTCACCGAGCATCTCTTGGAGCTTGGCCGCCACGGCGTGACCCAGGCTCTCATGGCTTTCGGGCATCATATGCAGATAGTCGATATCGCCCGGCTCGGCAAACTCCGCTGCATTCAAAAAGTCGCAGCCAAACTGCTCGGCTACGTGCGCGTAGTATTCAGCAAAATGCTCCGAGGCCTCGACGGAACGCTCGTCAAAATCGGTCATATATACATCGGCGATCTGCGGCTTGATCTTGATAGGAGCCATCAGCAGGATGCGCGGGCAAGGCGCAGCGTCGGTCCACGGAAACGCGCGGACGGCGCGAATCAGCGCCATGGCGCCACGGGCGATATCGGCAGCCGTCACGTTAAAGACCGTCTTGCAGTCGTTGGTGCCCAGCATGATCACAATGGCGTCCAGCGGCTTATGGGCCTCGAGCAGCATCGGAAGCGCGCGAATACCGTTGAGGTTAGTGTCCAGATGGCACATGTCGTCGCGTACCGTCGTGCGGCCGTTGAGGCCTTCTTCAATTACATGCCAGCCCTCGCCTAAGTCACGTTGGGCCACGCCGCACCAGCGCACATCCCGCGCATAGCGCACCGCGGTGCCGTCGCGCATGCCCGCCGGATCGTAACCATAGGTGTTGCTGTCGCCAAAGCATAGAACGTTTTTCATCGTAAGCCCCTCGCTCAGTAAAAAGCCGACGGGAGCAGCCCTCCCGCCGGCTCGACCCATCTGTCAGCACGTACCGATTACAGGTACTTGCGCCAATCGTCCTCGTTCTCATCATCCTCGGTAGCAGCCTGGGCCTGCTCGGCGGCGCGAGCTGCCGCAGCGCGAGCGGCAACCTGGGCATAGGACTCCTCGTTGCGCTCGGGGAAGTTTGCCAGCACGTGCTCGAACTTGGCAAAGTCCTGGTCCCAGCGCGTAGAGGGCACGGCAAAGAAGACCTGCTTGACCTTGAAGTCGCCCGACGCGAGCTCCTTGCGGAAGAGCTCGGCCACGGCCTCTGCGTCAAAGCCGTTGTTCTCGCAGCCCCAAGCACCCAGTACGAGCTTCTCGCGACCCAGCTCATCGCAGATGGCGAGCACAAAGCGGATACGGTCGCGCAGGGCATCCAGCAGAGCATCGTCGCTCACGCGATACTCCTGGCGGGCGCGTCTAACGTTGGGCGCAGCGGCCACGATCACGTCGGCGTATGCATGCACGTGGTTGCGGTCGAAGCGCACCGCAGGCACCACCAGGGCGCGGTTACGATAGAGCTCGCAGTTGATGTTGCGGCGACGGTTCTCGCCGTACCACTTACGCTGCTTATCGAGAACGTTGTACAGATACGAATCGGCGCACAGCGTGGCCTCCTGGCCCAGATAACCCTGAATATAGCCACCGCCCGGATTGGTGAACGAGGCAAAGGCGAGCACGGCCATGTCGCAGAACTGCGCATAGCCACGACCGTTGTCCAAGATGGCCTGCGTGGCGGAGGCATCGAGCACGGTGACCTCAGGCAGGGACGCAGCAGGCTCCTCAGCAGGCGCGGACTCAGCTTCGGCGATTTCCTCGGCAGGCTCCTCGACGGGCTCGGGCGCCGCCTCGGTCTCGGGCGCTGCCTCGACCTCGGCAGTCTCCGCGTTCTCGACGTCCTCGGCGACCTGCTCTTCGGCGGCCACAGCACTCTGAACCTTGGCCTTCATCGCCGCGACAAAGCCGGCAGGCATACCGTCAAACTCGCGAACACCGGCAAGCGAACGCTCGATATCCTTGGCGCACGCTTCGGACACAGTTGACACGTGACGCTCGGCGGCCTTGGCACGGGCCTCGCGCTTGGGATTGGGCTGACCCGCTCGGTTGGACCTGCGGTTACGGTTCCTGTTGTCGACGTCTGCCATACGTGGCCACCTTTCCTGTCGCTGCCGCTATCGGCTTTTCCCATCCATGATACCCCGCCGCGTACAAAAAAGACGGCCCCGAAGGACCGCCTTTCGCATCGATTTGCCCGCACGGCAAGCACCGCCGCAATTCGCCACTAGTCGCGACGGCCAAGGATGTTCAGGATGCGCAGGAACACGTTGATAATGTCAACGAACAGATTGGACGCCATGAGCACGGCGTTGGGCAGCGTAGGCGGCACCGTCGTGGCAACATAGGTGTCGTAGCCAATAAAGCCGGCGAACACCACGATCACGATCAGGTCGGTGATGGACTGCGAGACGCCCATGAACATCAGCACGATCTCAACCAGAACAGTGGCGAGCAGAATGCCAAAACCGATGCCATATACGCGCTGGAAAAACTTGGGGAACGTCACGCCCAAGGCGCCAAAGACAAAGGTGATGGCGGCCGTGGCGATAAAAGCGGTGTTGATGGTGGGCAGGTCGTAGTTGGCAAGGCCAAACGACGCGGTCAGGCCAAAGGTACTCGCAAAGATTACGTAGCCCACAAGGGACAGGCCCACGGACTGCTTGCTGGCGGCGGCCGACATCATGACCATGCCGACGATGGTCAAAATAAACGAGCCAAAGACCAGCGGCAAGGCTGCGCCGCTCATCATCATGCGCGCAAACGACATGGTGCTCGTAAAGTAGGCGCCGGCGCCCATGGCGCAAAAGCCCAAGAAAATCAGGGCAGACATGACAAGGTTGTACGCGCGCGGCGACATCTCCTTGGCACGGCTTGCACCGGTCTCGATGGGGCCGTTCTGATAGCCCTGGATATCGTTCATACTTCGTCCTTTCACAAAGCGCCGTGAAAGACGGCGCAGCAGATGACAAGATTCCTGCCATTGTACCCGAACGCCGTGCGTCCTTACCTACGGCGCTCGCCCTCAAGCGTACGATCAAACGCCCAGACCCACCAACGCATCACGTGGGCCTGCGAGCCGTCCGGCCGTCCGCACGCCTGGTCCTCCAGATACAACTCGGTCGCGTGCCCGCCAAAACGCACCTTATAGGTTGCCGTACGAACGCCGTGGACCGTCAGGCCAAAACCAGTGGACGAGACGATCTCGTCAATCGTAAAGCAGCGACCGTCGACCCAGCAGACGGTAACCGGCACGACTTGTCCGCCCGCGAGGATGCGGGCCACGACGTCCACATACTGCTTGTGCACGCGCCGAGTTTTGCCGTCTGTCTGTCGATATTCCATGCCTCCTATTATCGAACGCATGTTTGCATGTTGTAAAGCGAACAGACTGTGGTTTTGGAGTGTCGTAGTAATCGCACGTGTCCGTATGGCGTGTTAGCAAAAAGAACACCCGCGGCCAACAGGGC
This sequence comes from uncultured Collinsella sp., assembly GCA_900551195.1. GTDB lineage: Bacteria > Actinomycetota > Coriobacteriia > Coriobacteriales > Coriobacteriaceae > Collinsella. Next base: position 5,033 of record URVD01000053.1, on the reverse strand, counting down.
TAATATTCAATTTTAGTGCCAAAAAGTTCACTTCTCCCATCAGAACTCGGTAAAGAGACCCGCAGGAGGTGATACGATTTATCATGTTTTTGTAACGTGTCTGCAAACTTCGAGAAAGCCCATATATGGACGTAACGTTCTCAACCTTCCTCGGCCAAATTGTGTCGAACCCAGTCCTTGCCGTCACCGTGATCCTCGCGTTGGGCGCCATCTTCGTCAATGGATGGACCGACGCGCCCAACGCCATCGCGACCTGCGTCACTACGCGTTGCATGCCCGCCCGCGCCGCCATTCTCATGAGCGCCGCATTCAACTTCCTCGGCGTGCTCATCATGACGCACTTTAACGCGAGCGTCGCCAACACCATCTCACATATCGTCGACTTTGGCGGAAACAGCACCATGGCGCTCGCCTGCCTATGCGCGGCGCTGTTCTCCATCGTCGTCTACGGCGCCACAGCGTCGCGTTTTGGCATCCCCACCTCGCAAAGCCACAGCCTTATCGCCGGCCTGACCGGTGCCGCCATCGCCCTCGGCGGTGCGAGCAGCGTCAACGTCCACGAGTGGATGAAGGTCATCTACGGTCTGGCGCTCTCCATCGGCCTGGGCTTTGTCATGGGCTGGGTCCTGTGCAAGCTCGTCTCGATTCTTTTCGCCGCCGCCAACAGGCGACGTGCCAATGTCTTCTTTAAATACGCTCAGATCGCGAGCGCTGCGGCCATGAGCTTTATGCACGGCGCGCAGGATGGACAGAAGTTCATCGGCGTGCTCTTTTTAGGCGTGGCCTTTGCCAGCGGCCAGACGAGCGTCGGCGATGCAGGCATCCCCATCTGGATTATGCTGCTGTGCTCGGCCACTATGGGTATCGGCACCAGCGTGGGCGGCGAGCGCATCATCAAGTCCGTCGGCCAGAGCATGGTCAAGCTCGAAAAGTATCAGGGCTTCTCCGCCGACCTGGCGGGCGCCGCAAACCTGCTGCTTGCCACCCTTACCGGCATCCCCGTGTCCTCCACACACATCAAGACCTGCGCCATCATGGGCGTCGGTGCCGTCAAGCGCCTCTCGGCCATCAACTTCGGCGTGGTCAAGGACATGATGTTCACCTGGTTCTTCACCTTCCCCGCCTGCGGACTCATCAGCTTTGTCATGGCCAAGCTGTTCATGATGTTCCTCTAGTCAAACCGAACGTCCATCCGGACTGCATTACCTCGCCCACCCGTCTTCGCCTCGAAAGGACCCACCCATGGCAAAGAAACCCGATTCGTTCTACTTCGACAACTACGTCGCCTGCGCCGACCTTGCCGTCCAGGCCGCCGAGCTGCTCACCAAGATTTTCGAGAACTTCGATCCCGCAAAGATTCACGATATGCTCAACAAGATGCACGCGATCGAGCATGCGGCCGACAAGAAGCACCATGAGCTTGAGGACGCCTTGCTCACCGCCTTTATCACCCCGCTCGAGCGCGAGGATCTGGATCTGATGAGCTGCTCACTCGACACCGTGCTCGACCGCATCGAGGGCGTCGTGCAGCGCGTCTACTTCACCAACATCCAGAGCATCCATCCCGACGCCATCGTCATCGCCCACAAGGTGACTGACGCCTGCCGCGCCATGAAAGACCTGATGGTCGAGCTGCCCAACTACCGCAAGTCCAAGACCCTGCGCGAACTCGTCATCCAGATCAACACCATCGAGTCCGAAGCCGACGAGCTCTATATCAACGCCATGCGCAACCTGCACGTTAACGGCAAGGACCCGCTCGAGGTCATCGCTTGGCGAGACGTGTACGCCTTCCTGGAGTACTGCGCTGACTGCTGTGAGAATGTGGCCGATGTTGTGGATTCGATTGTCATGAAGAACAGTTAATTGGGGGTACGTGTCCCGGCGGCGAAGGGCCGGCACCTGTTTGCTTTCTCACTCCGGCTGCATGGCAGAGTCGTTCGAAAGTAAACAGGTGCCGGCCCTTCGCCTTACGTACCACCATTGGGAACTTTGGCTGATACTTTGAAAGCGATGGGGCTTTTGTTGGCGGGGCCTTTGGACCCGATTGGGAACTTTGGGACCGCCTTAAACGTTTGGGGGGATGGGGCTTTGGGGACCCTTTGTTTTACTTTGGATTGATTCGTTGAATTTGGAGGGCTTGGTTGTGAGTTATTTGGATCTGGCTCGGTCTCGGTATTCTTGTCGCGAGTTTGAGAATCGTTCTGTTGAGCAGGCTGTGGTGGATGCCATTGTTGAGGCTGGGCGGATTGCTCCTTCTGCTTGTAATAATCATCCAACCCGTGTGATGGTGTTGGATACGCCTGAGCTTCTGGAGAAGGCTGCTGCTTGTCAGCCTCGGTTTGCTCGTGATGGGTCTATCTTTGGGGCTCCGCTTGTCTTCCTTATTTGCAGCGTTACCGATGATGCTTGGGTGCGCCCGTATGATCAGATGAATTCCAGCGAAATCGATACATCCATCGTTTGCGATCAGATGATGATGGAGGCCACCGAGCAGGGCCTGGGAACGTGCTGGGTATGCCATTTTAAGCCAGAGGTGGCACAGGAGCAGTTCAATCTGCCCAAGGGCGTTTATCCCTATCACATGCTTGTCTGTGGCTATCCTGCCGACCACATCGCCGACCCCGAGCATCGCGAGGCCCGTACCATTCCCCTCCCCAACTTCCTCCTCAAGTAGTTTTTTGGCACATGCCCTAAAACCTACCTTTTACCGCTCACCCATTCGCCGAGTTCTGCGCCACAATGTGCAGGGCTCGGTTTTTTATGTTGCGCGCCCCTGCACAGTCATAAAAAAGGACCCGCAAGCTGCGGGTCCTTTCTAGGCACTAAATTGTAGGCCGAATGTTAGTCCAGGTCGTCGGCAGCAAAGTTGTCGATCGGGGCGAAGGGATCGGCCACGGGGACAACCGGGTCAGCGACGGGCAGCGGCTCGGCGGGAACAGTCACTGCAGGAGAAGCGGCAGAACCGACCGGCGTGGAGGCCATCAGATCGGCCGGGAAGGAATTCTGGGCATCGTCCATGAAGTGCTGGATGAGCTTGAGATACTCTGCCTTGAACTCCTCACGGGAAGCCTTGAGACGATCGATCTCCTCGAGCTCGGCCTGCTTCTCGGTCAGAGCCTGGCGGATAACCTCGCGGGCCTTGGCGTCAGCCTCGTTGCGGATACGCTCAGCGTTCTCGTTGGCATCGTTGACGATGGTCTCAGCGGTCTGCTGGGCAGCGATCAGGGCAGCGGAAATCTGGCGCTCCTGAGCGGAGAAGTCAGGGGCGGGAGCAGCCACGGGGGCGGCAGGAACGGCCTGGGCGGTGGCATCCTGAGCTTGGGCAAGCTGAGCCTGCGCATCGGCAAGCTGCTGCTCGGTAGCAGTCAGACGACCCTTAAGGTCGACGATCTTAGCGAGCATAGCGTCAACCTCGGAAGACAGCGTCTCCAAGAAGACGTCGACCTCAGCAGGATCGTAGCCACGCTTGGCCTCAGAGAAAGTCTGAGCCTGGATGTCTGCAGGGGTAATAGCCATAACAAGTCTCCTTTTTCATCGCCTCGGCGCTACACGCCCGACGTAAGTTACTAAGTCAGTTCTACACGAGTATACCTATAAGAAGCTGCAGAACCAGCCTCTGCACCAACTGCAACGCAATAATCGCAACGACCGGCGAAAAATCGATACCGCCCATCGGCGGAATGAAACGACGGAACAGGTTGAGCCACGGACCGCACACGCTATCAAGCACCGCGGCAATATCCTGAAGCAAACCACCCTGCTTCATGGGAATCCACGTCATAAAGCAGTAGACGACAATGAGCGTGGAATAGAAGTTGAACAGCGTGTTGACCAGCTGGACGATAGTGTAGATGTTGATGGGAATCTCCTCGTCTTGTCTTTACTTAAGGTAGCCGTCGGCACGAAGCTTCTTGAGATCGGAATCTTTGACCTCGCAACCGGCGGGCAGCACCATGAACACGCGGTCGCCCACCTCCTTGACCGTGGCACCCAGACCGCAGGCAAAGCCGTAAGAGAAGTCCAAGACGCGCTTGGCAACTTCGGTGCGTACGCCCACAAAAATCAGTGCGACAGGCTGCTTGGTGCGAACGCGGCGCACCACGGTCTCCACGTCGTCATAGCTCTCGGGGCGCAGGACATAGGCCGGCAGCTGCGGCGTGGCGTTGATGATATTGCTCGCATAGGCCGAGGCATCGCTCGGTGCAGGCGCGGGTGCAGCGGCGGCACGGGCGCGGGTATTCTCGGCGTAGCTCGACGGCGTGTCATAGGCACCAGGACGATAACCGCTCGCAACACTGTCCTGCGAGCGCGAAGGCGGGTTATACGTCGTGGCATGGCGGGAGTCATCGCCGACCAGCTGACCGGAGCGCGTATACACGGCAACCGACTCAGCTTCACCGCGGCGCGTCTGGCCAAGCAGGCCGTTGCTCGGCTCGTCTTGGGTGTAGAAGCCCTCGCCCGAAGCACCACTGTAGCCGTTGTTCTGATAGCCATCGTCGTAGCCGTCATCGTAGCCGTAGTCGTCGTCCTGGCCATAACCCTGGTCGTAACCCTGCTGGCCGCCCAGGTGCATCTTATTTTTAATCTCGTCAAGGAAGCCCATGGTTGTGTCCTCTCGCGGTTTAGTGCAGGCGCCCCGATAATCAGTGCGCACTTCAGAGCCTTATTTTACTGCAAACTCCGGGCTAAATACTACCCTGCCCAGGCGAACGAGTGTAGAGCCCTCCTCAAGGGCAGGCTCAAAGTCCTCGCTCATGCCGCAGGAAAGCTCAGGTAGGTTCAAATCGGGATGCGCCGCCTCCAGCTCATCCCTCAGCTCACGAAGCCCCGCAAAGGTGCGGCGTGCCACATCCTTATTCCCCCGGGGCGCCATAGTCATAAGCCCCTGCACGCAAATTCCCTCAAGCTCCGCAAGCTCACCCGCGGCGGCGCGAATCTCATCGGGCGAAAAGCCTCCCTTCGACTCTTCACCACTCACATTGACCTCAATGAGCACACGCTGAGGGCCGGCAAGCTCGCCTGCCCCAATC
>URVD01000052.1 GCA_900551195.1 uncultured Collinsella sp. | reverse complement strand
TACTACGGCTTTTATGAGCGGAAGTTGTACATGAGGGGGATTTTCGGGAAGAAAAAGACCGGAAGCAAGGGTCCATTCCCCCAGACGACGCCGCAGCTGTTTTGGTGGACTGGATTATGTTGAGTCGGTTGATTGACCGGGAAAGCAAAGCGGCTCGGGGGCGTGTCGCTTCCGTCACGTTCTATCAGCATACAAGACGGTTTTGGTTCTTGTTCGTGACGGAAACGGCGCGCTTCCGAGCCGCTTTAAAAGAAAGGGGGCGAGGTCTAGGACACGCCCCCTTTCACGATAGAGAGCTAAACCTAGCCGCGGACCTTCTTGACGACGTCCATGGCCTCGCGGGCGATCTGCTCGACCTTGGAGAAGTCGCCGTCGGCGAACAGGGCCGGCTTGACCATCCAGGTGCCACCACAGGCGATGATGGCGCTGGAGCTCAGGTACTCCTCGACGTTGGCGGTGCTCACGCCGCCGGTGGGCATAAAGCGATGACCGACAAACGGAGCGGCGAGGGCCTTGATGGTGTTCAGGCCACCATACTGAGCCGCAGGGAAGAACTTGGTGACCTTGAGGCCCAGGTTCTCGGCAGCAGTGACCTCGGAGGGGGTCACGGTGCCGGGAAGAACGGGCAGGTCGATGTCGATGCAGTGCTTCACGACGTCCTCGTTGTAACCCGGGGAGACGATGAACTTGGCACCGGCGGCGCGGGCCTGTTCAACCTGCTCGACAGTCAGGACGGTGCCAGCGCCGACGCACATCTCGGGCTCGGCCTCGGCCATGGCGGCGATGCACTCGGCGGCGCAGGCGGTGCGGAAGGTGACCTCGGCGGACTTCATGCCAGCTGCCATAAGGGCGTGGGCGAGCGGTGCGGCGTCCTCGACCTTATCGAGCACGACGACCGGCACGATGCCCAGGGACTCAAGCGTGGTGTAGAACTGATCGAACATGATGTTCCTTTCGATGTACGGCGCGCGCTGGCGCGTGATTGCCAAATATGCTGGTCATGAGCCGGTTTTGGATTGGTTATCGGAGGCACTGCTTGGGTCACAAGCAATTTCGGAACCGGCTACGAGGCCAGTCGTGAAGGAATGCCAGACAAAACCGGAATGGGGCTAAGTGGTTCTACCTGGCCGGAGGAATCGGGGAGCGGGCTGCAGAGGTATGGGTATGGAAAGCTGCGGCCCGCGGAATGGGGACGGCTTAGCGCGCGACGCGGGTGCCACCGTCGGCGGCGTTTGCCACAGCGGCGATCTCGTCAGCAGTCACCAGATTGGAATCGCCCTTGATGGTGAGCTTGAGGATCGAGGCCGCAATCGCGTAGTTGACGGCGTCCTGCGGGTCGAAGTCGTTGATGAGGGCATGGACGAGGCCGGCGTTAAAAGCGTCGCCGGCGGCAACGCCCTCGAGCACGTGCACATCGTGAGCAGGGGAGAACCAGTGCTCGCCGCTCTCGGCGTCAAAGAGCATGCCCATCCAGATGGAGCGCTCGACGCAGGAGATGTTGCGGACGACCGAGGCGACCTTCTTGCAACCGTACTCGGCGCAGATCTGACGGGCCATCTCGACGTAGGTGTCGCGCTCCTCGATGCCGTGGGCAAGGGAGCCGGAGACGCAGGTCATACCGAGACCGGCAGGAGCGTCCTCGTCGTTGGCAATGCAGATGTCAACGAGCGGCAGGAGTTCCTTCATGGTGGCCTGCGACTTCTCGGGCGACCACATCTTGCCGCGATAGTTCACGTCGCACACGGTGGTGATGCCTTTGGCGCGGCAGGCGGTGAGGGCATCCTTGCAGGCGGCGGCCATCTCGTCGGAGACGGCGGGCGTCACGCCGGAGAAGTAGAAGACGTCGATGCCCTTGAGGATCTCGTCCCAGTCAAAGACGTCGCGCTTGGCCATGTTGATGGCAGAGTACTTGCGGTCGTAGACGCAGCCGTTGCCGCGCTGCGAGGCGCCGACCTCAAACACATAGGAACCAAGACGGTCGCCCTGGCGCACGACGCGCGAGGTATCGACGTCGTAGACCTTCAGTGAACGCAGGGCGCACTCGCCCAGACGGTTGGCCGGGACAACGGAGACGTAAGCGGCCTTGTCACCCTGGTAGGCCAGGGAAAGGGCGGTGTTGGCCTCGGCACCGCCGTAGCGGACATCAAACTCGGTGGCCTGCTCAATGCGCAGGTGATCTTTGGGCGAGAGCCTCATCATGATCTCGCCGAAGGTAAGAACCGTTTTACCCATGGTCGCGCAGCTCCTTCTTGCTCGTGCGTTCACCTTTGATATGGCGTTGGCACGGAGGTGCCAAGACGGTAGGGTACATCTTTGCACCTCCGTGCCAACGCTTGCCGAAATCGGTTTACGAAATCGGTTTCGTTTCGAGTTGTAGTATACTCACCTACAGCGTTTTGCAAGCGAGATTTTTAAAAAAATGCCTAAAATGGCTCAGACTGCCGACAATTGGGAAACGGGGTGCGCTATGGCGCAGATGAGGATTAAGGACATTGCTGCCGAGGCGGGCGTGAGCCCGGCCACGGTCTCGCGCTATCTCAACAACCGCCCCGGGCAGATGACCGAGGAAACCCGCGCTCGCATCGCGGCGGTTATCGAGCGCACCGGCTATCGTCCACGTGCCGCCGCGCGCAATCTGCGCAGCTCGCGTACCAACCTCATCGGCGTGATTTTGGCCGACATCGCCAACCCGTTCTCGAGCGCCATGCTCGAAGGGCTTTCCGCCAGTGCCGCCGCGCGCGGCTGCTCGCTCATGACGGCCATTAGTGGCAACGACCCCGCCAAGGAGGCAGAGTCGCTCACCAGACTTATCGATGCCGGCGTGGACGGCCTGGTCGTCAACACCTGTGGCGGCAATGACGAGGCAATCGCCGCGGCAGCGGGACGCTTGCCCGTCGTGCTGCTCGACCGCGATATTGCCGCCGGCGGTGTCGATCTGGTGACCTCCAACAACCGTGAGCTGGTCGCCGGCCTGGTAGATGCCTTGGCTGTCGCGGGCAGCGAGCGCCTGTGCCTGCTCACCGAGGCAAGCGACGACAGCCCTGTGCGTCGCGAGCGTGCCGAGGCCTTTGTCGACGAGCTTTCGCGCCGCGGCCTTGCGGGTGAGGTCGTCACCCTGGCCGATGGTGGCGTCGAGGGTGTCAGTCGCCTAGACGAGACCATCCGTGACTATGCGGGGAAAAAGCTCGGCCTTATCGCCGTCAACGGCCTGGTTTTCCTGCGTCTGACCGAGGCACTGGCGCAGTTGGGACCCTCGTTGCCGGCTGGCCTCAAGATTGCGACGTTTGACGATTACCCCTGGAACCACGTGCTCTTTGGCGGTGTGACCACGGCCGCGCAGGACACCCTCACCATTGCCGAGCGCGTGGTCGAGCGCCTGTCCGAGCGCATCGACGTCGTTACCACTACGGTGGGCGACGCCGCAAAGCTCGCCCCCAAGCGCATCGAGGTCCCCGGCCACATCGAACACCGCGCTTCGACCTCGCGCTAACTACTCGTTCGCAACTGCCTGTTCGCACACGTTTTTTGAGCGCTTGATACGCTTTAACCCTGCGGAAACATTTTTCTGCGATAGTATCTGCGATATAGACCAGTCGAAACCCGCCCGAAAGAAAGGGGAGCGACATGAACCAGCAGAACATCGATTACGTACTCCGCTCCGTAGAGCAGCGTGACATCCGCTTTGTGCGTCTGTGGTTTGTCGACATTCTCGGCCGCCTCAAGAACTTTGCCATTAGCCCTGAGGACCTCGAGGTCGCTTTTGAGGAGGGTATTGGCTTTGACGGCTCGGCCATCGAGGGCTTTGCCACGCCCGAGGAAGCCGACATGCTGGCGTTCCCCGATGCCTCGACCTTCCAAATCCTGCCGTGGCGCCCGAGCCATAACGGCGTTGCACGCGTTTTCTGCGACGTGTGTACTCCCGATCGCAAGCCCTTCGCCGGCGACCCGCGCGACGCCCTGCGCCGCATGTTTCGCAAGGCCGAGAAGGCTGGCTATCTGCTCAACGTGGGTGCCGAGCTGGAGTATTACTACTTCCCCGACGAGCACACCCCCGAGCCGCTCGACAACGTGGGCTACTTCGATCTTTCGGTGAGCGATGCCGCCCGCGACCTGCGTCGCAACACGGTCCTCACGCTCGAGAAGATGTCCGTGCCCGTGGAGTACACCTTCCACGCCGCCGGCCGCTCGCAGCACGGCATGAGCTTGCGTCACGCCGAGGCCCTGAGCATGTCCGACGCCGTCACCACGGCCAAGCTCATCATTAAGCAGCAGGCCTACGAGAGCGGTTGCCACGCTTCCTTTATGCCCAAGCCGTTGGCGGGCGAGGACGGCAGCGCCATGTTTTTGCATCAGTCGCTGTTCGACCACGACGGCAACAACGTCTTTTGGGGCGAGGCCGACGAGAGGTACCATCTCTCCGACGTCGCCAAGCACTACATGGCCGGTATCTTGGCGCACGCGCGCGAGATCAGCGCCATCACCAACCCCACCGTCAACTCGTACAAGCGCATCACCACGGGCGGCGACTCCGTGCCGCAGTACGCCACGTGGGGCCTGCGCAACCGCGCAAGCATGGTTCGCATCCCGGTCTACAAGCCCGGCAAGCAGCTGTCCACGCGCATCGAGCTTCGTAGCCCCGATCCCATGGCCAACCCGTATCTGGTCAACGCCGTCACGCTGGCGGCTGGTCTCGACGGCATCGAGCGCAAGCTGGAGCTCCCGCTCGAGGCCACGGCCGAGACGCTCAAGCTCAACGACCGCCAGATGCTCGAGGCCGGTTATACGCCGCTGCCGCGCTCGCTTAAAGAGGCACTCGACGTCTTTGAGGACTCGCAGTTTATGAAGGATGCCCTCGGCGAGCACATCCATAGCTTCTTCCTCAAAAAGAAGCGCGACGAGTGGCATAAGTTTGAGTCCACGATCACCGAATGGGAGATCAAGCACTACCTGGCGAACTCCTAATCGCGCTGGCTTGTTCCAGTACGATTGAGCTCATTTCTTTGGAGGCCGATATGTCCGAAAAGAGTGCCCTGTTCATGGCGCGCACGACGCGCTTCCACGAGTTTGCCCGCAGCTTGACGACCACCCTGGGTGTCGAGGTGAGTCTGGCCACCCCCGATTCGCCAACTGCGGCGCACGACTTTGACCTGCTGATCCTCGATTCCGATGGCATCCGCAGCGACCGCATCGATCAGATTGCCAAGTGGCTTGACGATCGCGGCGGTGTCCCCATGTTGGTGATCGTCGACGATGAGGCGCTCGGTACCCTGCGCCTGCCGAATCACGCGCATGCCGACTTTGTGTGCCCCACGGCGACGCCCAACGAGCTCAAGGCTCGTGCGCAGCGCCTGATGGGCGAGGAGGAGACCGTCACCGCCGACGATGTGCTCAACATCGATAACCTCGAGATCAACCTGGCTACCTACCAGGTGACGCTCGATAACGAGCCCATCGACCTGACGCTGATGGAGTACTCGCTGCTGAGCTTTTTGGCCACGCACCCCAACCGTGCCTACAGCCGCGAGGTGCTGCTGCACCGCGTGTGGGGCTTTGAGTACTGCGGCGGCACGCGCACCGTCGACGTGCACATTCGACGCATCCGCTCCAAGGTGGGCCCGCAGATTGCGGCACACATCACCACCGTCCGTGGCGTGGGTTATCTGTTTAAGGACTAGCAAGTAAATAGAGGGCAATGTGAGGGTACCGGAGATTTCACCAGTACCCTTTTCTCGTTTAGGGCGAAAAGAAGACCTTTCACCGATTAAAAGTGTGTCAGTAAAAACAATATCAAACGTATAACACTATCTAGCAAATATCATCTAGTTACCGTATCTCCCTACTACACGGATGGAGGAAGAAATGCGTTATTCGAGAAAGGTGATTGTCGGATTCATAGTGTTGCTTGCCGCCCTGATGTCTCCAAGGTTGGTTTTTGGAGACGACGACTTGGTCCGTGTCACACCGCAAATAGCTGTGGAGCAAGCGCAGGCTTTCTTTGATGATGTATCGGATGAGCCGGTGACCGCTTGTGACCCAGTAAAAATGGTGAATTCCGATGGGGAATCAATCGGGTATATCGTTCGTGCGAAGCGGGATGACGTTAACTATGGCTACGTCGTATTTGATTCAGAGCGATCTTGGTGGATCAGCGAATACTGCTTGGCTCCGAACGCTCTTTTACCTATCGAGAGTGCAAGCGAAGAAATTGCACTCCTCGCATCCTCGGATAACGTCGTTGCGTTAAAGATTGACGAGCTAACTGTTGGCGTTGCCGACTTAGATAAAAACATTGTTTTAGACGCAAGTGGAAAAAAAGTACCAAATAAATTGTCCTCGGGAGGCAATCGCAGCGGATCGCCGGAACATTTCGATGACGTTTTTGTATCTGCCAAGGATTTGTATAAACAGGGATATGTTGTTGATGCGAGCAAAACGGTTTCGGGAATAATAACGCCAACGCAAACAGAAGTTATCAAAGAAACGGGGACTTATGCTTGCGCTGTTTCGGCAATGTTTGCAGTTAGCAGTCACTATGTGACTTTGAACCGCCTTAAATTGTCCGATTTATACTCGGAGCTTTGGAGGCTGTCGGGGACATGGGAAGAAGAAGAAAAGAAATATGATCAAGCGACTGGTCTGTACTTTACTCAAGGCAAGACTTCTCCTGACAAACCCGCTCCGGCCTTAAAGGAGTTTTGTGCAAGACGAGGCAAGGAGCTTGAGACGTCATTCGTTTGGTATCCGTCATGGGATTCCTTTAGGGTGAATACCGACTCGGGGAATCTGAGTATTTTCTCTGGAAGGCTCCGGTCAAATGGCAGCGGGCACGCAATGGCAGTTGTGGGCTACGTGGCAATGCATAACACATACTCGAATGCCAAGAAGTACCTGCTTGTTGTTTGGAATGGATGGACAAACCAGCTACAGTTTCTTCCATATGACGTATCAATTTACACGTCTCACGATGGCACATATTGCAAGGGTTGATTGTACTCGTGAACGGCGACAAGTTCATTCGAAGGGCAATGCTCCTATTGGTGCTTTCCTTTGCTTTGCTCACCGCAGCGAGCTTCTTTCTGTTAAGGGCGACTAATGGGGGAGAAAACGACACGGTTGTTGCAGTCGAGGTGCGCGCTCTATCGGATGTTCATAACGGGCAATTTGAGGCGCTTATGCCAAGTGGTTGCCGTAAGAGAATCGATATGCGCCGTAAGTCAAGTTCCGGATATGTCTCAGGGTTGAAAGCAGGTGATAAATGGATTCTAGTTTTTGTGGAAGATAAGGAACTTGACGGGACTGTTCTGTATCCCCATTCAGCTGAGAAAGTCAAATCAAGTAGACAAGGGGAATGAAGAATGATTGATAGAAAGCAGTTCTTAGGTCTGATGGCGGGGGCTCCTATTTTGATGCGAGCCGGGATGGCAGAAGCCGTGGAGTTGCCGGACGCTCAGAAGCGATTGACGCTCGTGGTCGACACGGTGGTCAGAGATGAAAATGGCAATGAAAAAACGCGAACAAGAAGCAGAGAGACTATTTTCACGCCAGAGAGCAAAACTGTGTCTGCCGACGCTATGGCCGGTGATGTCATAACAATCCAGAGGGAATCAGATGAAACGTTGCCGCTGCTTGCCAAGATTGAGCTCACAGTCGCTTATTATAACGATAAAACAGAAATTGAGATTCGTTCCGGAAAGTACTCGATAGTCCAAATCGATCCGCTTGTGATGTATGCAAACGCTTGGTATGCGCTCATGCAGAAAGATAAATATGTGATGAACTACTTCGCAGAAGGCGAAGCATCATATGAAACGGGGTGGGGGCCAACGCCATACGACGCGGAGAAGGATAAGTGGACGTGCGGATCAGGCATGGGCGCGACGATTACGGACTTCATTAACGATTCAACATATAGCTTTGCTATCGACTGTTATATCGAATAGACATGACGGCATAAAACGAATTGGCTATAAGCATGTCATTACTTAAGCAAAGCTGAAATCTTGGCATCTAGTGCTCGGGACTGCCCAGCTTGGGGTACAACTCAACGTGAACAATGATGGCCCGCCACATGTTTGGCGGGCCTTTGGTTATTTGACGAAAGGATCGCAGCTATGAGCGAGTACGATTCCCAGCGTCCCCAGGATGCGGGCAACGCCGGCGAGACCCAGCAGCAGCCGCGCGTGCAGGTGGAGTCGACGCCTGCCGACAGCAACATTCCCTACGTGCAAGCCTACGACACGCAGACCGGAAAGCCGCTGGGCAGCCAGCAGGTTGTAAACAAGCACACAGTGGTCAAGACTAAGACCAAAAAGCTGCCGATCTTTATTACGGCACTCGCCGGCTGTGCCTGCGGCGCCCTGCTGGTCATTGCGCTCATTATGAGTGGCACGCTCAACATTGGCGGCGGAAAGAATGCCGTGACGGCGGGTGCTTCGGGTTCATCGACGCAAAAGATTACGATTGATTCCGAGGACACCACGCTGGCCGAGGCCGTTTCTGCCAAGGCGTTGCCCTCCGTGGTTTCCATTACCGCCACTTCGAGCGGCAGCCAGAATGGCTCGCTTTCGCAGTCTGCCGACGAGTCGGACAGCTCGGGCAGCGTCGGCTCGGGCGTGGTGCTCGATACCGAGGGCCACATCCTCACTAACAACCACGTGGTCGATGGCTATGACCAGTACGTGGTGACCATGGATGACGGCACCACCTACGAGGCCGAGTTCGTGGGCAACGACGCTTCGAGCGACCTGGCCGTCATCAAGCTCAAGGACGCAGACGCCTCCAAGCTCACGCCGATCGAGATCGGTGACTCCTCCAAGCTCAACGTGGGCGAGTGGGTCATGGCGATTGGCTCGCCGTTCGGCAACGAGCAGTCTGTCTCCACGGGTATCGTCTCGGCGCTCTATCGCTCCACGGCCATGAGCTCTGCCAACGGTAACACCATCTATGCCAACATGATCCAGACCGATGCCGCCATCAACCCGGGCAACTCCGGCGGCGCGCTCGTTAACGATAACGGCGAGCTTGTGGGTATCAACTCGCTCATCGAGAGCTACTCGGGCTCCAGCTCGGGCGTGGGCTTTGCTATTCCCGTTAACTACGCCAAGAACATTGCCGACCAGATCATCGACGGTAAGACGCCGGTGCATCCGTACATGGGCGCTACGCTTTCGAGCGTCAATGCGCTTAACGCCCGCACCAACAAGTTGAGCACCGATAGCGGCGCGTATGTGGCGAGCGTCGTTGAGGATGGTCCTGCCGCCAAGGCCGGCATTCAGGAGGGCGACGTCATCACCAAGCTGGGCGACGACGAGATCACGAGCGCCGATGGCCTGATCATCGCACTGCGCAGCCACGAGGTGGGCGAGAAGGTCGAGATCACGCTCATGCGCGGCAAGGAAGAGAAGAAGGTCACCGTCGAGCTGGGCTCCGACGAGGAGCTGCAGAACCAGCAGCTGGACGACAGTTCGACCGACACCGGCAACGGCGGTATTACCGACGAGCAGCTGCGCCAGTACCTGGAGGAGCTGCTGGGCCAGCAAGGTCAGGGTCAGGGCAACGGTCAGGGTTTCTAACGAGCCGTTTCGCACATGCCGAA
>URVD01000051.1 GCA_900551195.1 uncultured Collinsella sp. | reverse complement strand
ACGTTATCTCAACGTTCGCCCCCCGCTTATGTGTCGATGCTTTTCTAGCGCGTCCTCCGTCACGACAGGTAAGAGCGAAGGATGGTGAGCCAGCGTGGGGTTTCGAGGTGGATGATATCGGTGGGAACTCCGGTGGGAACGTGACCACCAAGGAGCAGGCCCGCGTCTGCCGGGTTGATAAGGCGCACGATCCATACGGCAACGACCAGCACACACAGAACAATAACCGCAATGTCGATGCCACGCTTTAGCTTGCTCGATACCGCCTCCTCGCGCACGAACGCGAGCGCAAACGCAATCGGCACCACCCAAAACAGCGGATGGTAGGCAAAGGCAGCCGCAAAACCGAGGCGCAGTGCTGCCAGCCAGGCCCTTGTCATGCCGCATCCCGGACAGGGAATGCCCGTCATCAGGCGAAACACGCAGCCGATATCGAGCAGGTAGAGTGCGAGCCAGGCGACAAAGAGCGCGCCGATGCAAGAAAGGGCGCGGCGAATGAGCTCCGCCGCGCCCTTATGTCCCTGGGAGCTGTTCACGCCGCCTTTATTGTTAGGCACGAGCGCCAAGACGGATGTTGTAAGCCGTTGCCATGGCATTGGTGTTCTTGATGATGATGTTCATGGCAAAGATGGGGCCAAGGCCGCACAGCAGCGCGCCGACAATCTGCCACATAAGAACGGTAGTACCGTTCTCCTGGAACATCAGGCCATAGCGAGGGGCATTAGCCTGCAGGCGGTTACCGATCTTGTAGTACCAGTAGAGTCCGTAGAAGCCGCAGGTCACGAACGACAGCAAGATGAATGCTGCCAGACCCGGCGTGGAATCGCCGTCATCCTGGCACATGACATTGATGTCGCGGGCAAGGCAATAGAGGAAGTAATACGAATAGATGCCGCAGGTCACGATGGAAAGCAGGAGCCAGCCGATCACGCCACGGTCGGTCTTAATCGGAGCATAGCCCATCGGGGCAGGTGCAGGCTGCTGAGCATACTGCTGCTGGCCGGCGTACTGCTGCTGCCCGGTGTACTGCTGCTGAGGCTGGGGCTGAACTGCCTGAACCGGAGTGGGCTGAATCTGCGTGGGCTGCGGAGCAGGCTGGGGCTGAGGCGCAGGCTGCGGCGCGGGCTGAGGGGCCGGAGCGGTGGGAGCGGCACCGATGGCAGAACCGCAAACAGGGCAGAATTTGGCATCATCCGAAATGGGAGAACCACAAGTGGGACAGAACATAAGCTTCTCCTTTTCCTAAGGCGTCGCACGCCTTCAAACCTTACACGTCTATGTTCTCAACAATAGCCGCGACGTTGTTGCGCAACATTGACCAATTTCCGAGAAATTTATCTGCAACCGTTTTCCCAGGTATTGTCTTGCTTTCACAGTAGAAAAAGGCACCCCGGGCTCAGTTGCCCAGGGCGCCTCGACCGACTATTCGGTTTGATTGTTTTCGGCAGCAGGATTATCGCCCGGCTCATCCGCCGGCGTGGCAACGGCATTCCAATCGGGTTCTGCAGGCGTCGCCTCGGGCGCGGGGGCCGGTGCCGGGGCAGACGTCGGTGCGGGCGACGTTGCAGGCGCAGGTGCGGGTGCCGGCTCAGGCACAGGCGCCGGCTCGGGTGCAGGCTCAGGCGCAGACTCGGGCGCGGGCTCGGGCTCGGGCGCAGGTGCCGGCGAAGCATCCGGAGCGCTGTAACCCGAAGGAGCAGACTTCTTCTCAAACGGCAGCACAAAGGTCAGGACGTCGTCCTTGTCCTCGTCGGCCCACTCGCTTGCGTAGCGCGCCACCCAATAGCCAACGGCACGATGCTTGAGCATGTTGCCAAAGACCGTAAGGAATACCGTGACAAACGCCGTCAGCACCAAGAACAATACGAGCGTAATGCCACCGCCGGTAACAAGCGCCTCAATAGCCGAAGGACGGTAGTAGTAGCTATACATACCGACAGAGGCAATGGTGCCAAAGACGAGCGTCAGGATCCATGTGATAACGTTGGCGACCAGACCCGTCAAAAACTCGGGAAGGAACGATGCGCAGAACAGCTTGGTCTTATTGTTCTTAAAGGCCGCCCAGACCTTATCGAGCGAAAACGCGCTCTCGACGCGACCGGTCACCGCAAAGTGCATCACGGCGATGTCGGCGAACATAGTAAAGAAGACACCCAGGACCGCCGTGGCAATCATAGCCAGAACAAACAGGCCCAGCGAGCCAAATAGAGCGGCCTCAAGCGCATAGGAGCCGTAATAAGAGTACGCACCCGCGGCACCAATTACCACGCTCTCCACCAGCGAAAGCGCTACACCAATAACGGGAATAGCCGCGATAACCTTGAGCACGCTCGAAATAACGCCCGAAAAGACGCCAAGGCCAAACGACGTGGAACGCATCAACGGACGATCCATGCCGTCATCGACCTTGAGCGACAGATCGCGACCCCATTCGATGCCAAAGCCAGAACCGCACGCGCTTGCCACACAGGCAGCCAAAAAGCCGAAGGCAGCCGCGATACCGCCGATAACGGGAATGAAGAGCACGAGCACCGACACGACACAGATGAGCGCCGGCAAAAAGGCAATCTGGCACACGCGCTGCAGCACGCCCGGCGTCTTGGTCATGTCTTCAAACGCCTGAGCTACACAGCCCTTGGGCACGTTCACGTTAGGCTGAGGAACAAACTGCTGAGGCTGAGACTGCCCCTGAGGAGCAGAGGTTGCAGCACCGGTATTAGGAGCGCCACACGCGCCACAGAACTTGTCGTTATCGCCCATGGGGGCGCCACACTGCGAACAGAACATCGAAATCATCCCTTCGTATCTAGAGCGAATCACCTGGATCGCAAACGATGTCTTTGGCAACATTATCGCCCAATGTGGGGACAAATACTCCAAGATGGCCGATTTGCAACGTAGGCGGCCTTATTCAATGATTCGAAGGGTGCGTCCGCGCTAGTTCGTGCCGCGGAAGCCTTTGCCCACGATCTCGGAGCTATCGACGATGGTGATGAAGGCGCCAGGGTCAATCTCGCGGGTATAGCGGCGCAGTTGCACTGCCTCGCGACGGCTCAGCACGCTCATAATCACCGTGACGCACTTGCCCGAGAAGGCGCCGTAGCCACGGCTGATCGTTGCCGTGCGGTTGAGATGCTTGACAATAAACTCCTCGACTTTTCGCGGTTCGGTGCAAATGATCGTACAGACCTTGCGCAGGTGGATGCTCTCGATAGCCTTATCGACCACGAGCGTCTTGGCAAACAGGCCAAGCACGCAGTACAGGCCGACGCGCGGGCCATACAGGAAAGCCGCGATGGTCACGATGCCGATATCGACCAGCAGCAGCGCGCGGCCAATCTCGAGCGTGGTGCGGCGTTTGAGGATCATGGCAAGAATGTCCGTGCCACCCGTCGAGGCGCCGATGTCAAAGACAATAGCGCTGCCGAGCGCCGGCAAGATGACGGCAAAGCACAGGTCGAGCCACATATCACCCGTCAGAGAGACATCGGTCGGAATGAAGAGCTCAAACAGCGAGACGTAGGCCGAAAGCGCAAACGAGGCAAAGACGCTCCACAGAATCGCCTTGCGCTCCAAAAAGATAAAGCCCAGAACGACCAGGACCGCGTTGATAATCCACATAAAGACGCCGACGGGCAGGGTCGGGAACAGCGTGGAAAGAATGACCGACACGCCCGAGGTGCCGCCGAAGGCAAAGTGATTGGGGGTTTTAAAGGCCACGATGGCGAACGCCGTGAGAATCAGGCCCAGATTGAGCTCGGCAAAAAAGCGCGGAAAGCCTGGCTCCTGGCTGCGCTTGCGGCCGGCGCGCTCGCCACGTTCGATATCCTCGCGACCGACCACGCGCTCCATCGGCACCACCGGAGGACGATGCACCTCCTCGGCGGCACGCGACGCCGCCTCTGCCGCAGCGGCCTCAATCGCCCATGCCTTGCTTTCGGTCTCGTGTTCGTCGGCCATTACGGCAACCCCTCGTTAACAATTTGGAAACAATGCGCCCATTAGGGTAACGCGGAACGTGGGGATTGCAACCCTTAGTTAGACGAGCGGTATGACTACATCGGGTGCGTACAAAAACGGCCGGCCACGCTTTTGCTTGCGCGGTCGGCCGTTTAACGTTTTCGCAGATAAAACCTGCCAAAATAAACATCTCTTTTTGGTAGGTTACTCGTGCTGGCTGGTACGGTGCTCGTACTCCTCGGGGGTGATGACATCCTCGATGCGCAGGTTGACGCCTGCCACCTCAAGGCCGGTCATCGCGGCAAGACGCTCGGTGACGCGCGCCTTAACGTCGTCAAAGATCGCAGGCGCATAGGCGCCGTACTCGATGATGACCGAGATGTTGACAACCACGCGGTTGTCGTCGGTGACCTCGACCGTCACGCCCTTGGTCAGGTTCTCGGCACCAAACTGCTCCTGCACAAAGTGCATGAGGTTGCCCTTCATGCCCAGAACGTGCGGAACCTCGCGGGTGGCCATGGCAACGATCTTCTCGATCACGCCGTTGGAATAGGTCAGCGAGTCCTCGGACTCGTCCGCCTCCTCGTCATCCTCGTCCGCCTCGTCTTCGGACTCCGCCTCGACGAGCGCCTCGTCCTCGAGCGTTACGTCCTCCGCCTCGGCGGCGACGGCCTCGTTCGTCTCGAGCTCGGTATCGGCCACATCGACCTTCGTGTTAAAAGCCATGGTTCCTCCTTATGCCTGCCACGGATGCGACAGTCGAATACATATTAGCGGCCGCTAAACAGACGGCCGAAGAAGTTAACGATACCGTTCTCGCCGTCGCGAATCTGGCCGATCACGGCGCCGATCAGCACAAAGAATGCGATGACGAGCGTGTCCCACAGGCCCAACGTAAGTACCAGCACGGCGAGGATAAAGCCTGCCACGGCGCCGAGCGTAGTGTTGGGGTGGCGCACGGCGTAGCTCCAGATAGCAGCGCCCGTACCTTTGATGAGACCCATGGCCTCGTCAAAGTCGTTGGCGGCGCTGTCGTGCTGCTCGCCGGCCTCGGGCTTGGTGTCGGCGGACTCGCCTGCCGGCATAGCGTTCTGATCGATCGTCAGGCGCGGCGTGCGGGCGGTCTTGTCTTGGTTGGTATCACTCACCGGAAACCTCCACGGTCTGGACGGTAGTCTTGGACGGCAAAAAGCGAACGCGCGCAGTCGTGCCCGGCGTACCGAGCATGGTGTCGCAGGCCTCCTCGATACGCTGCTGCATCGCGGTTGCAAGGGAAGCCACATCGTGATCGACGAGTGCGATGGCGTCGACCTTAAAACGGACGTGCGACTCGTCGGAGCCCTGGACGCGCGCATCGATATGCTCGACCATCACGCGGTCGTCGCGCTCAGCCGCAGCACGGGCGCACGAGGAAAGCGCTGCGAGCGTGACCTCGATATTGCGCTCCCCCGCCGGATGCACGCAGGACGGCTCGCGACGCGCGAACATCAAGCGGAAAAAACCGATGAGCACGCCAAGCGCCACGATGGCGGCGCACACCGTAACGACGACGCGAGGCATGGTGTCACGCAATAGCAGCATAAAGCGATACGTATACGGTCCCCAGAACTGGCAGACAAGCGTACCCAGCGCCACGATGGCGGCGGCAAGATACACGATCGCTAGGGCTCGTTTGAGTACGCGCACGCGCGCTCCCTTCAGGTTTCGGTCCACAGAATGCAAAACGATTCGCATCATTATAAAAGAGCCGGGTCCGGTGCCATACGCACGCGGATCCGGCTCATCTATTCCACGAGGCTTGCATGCTCGCTTCATTATGCCCAGATATGCACGGCTTAACCCGTGCAGGCGCTACTCCTCCTCGAGGGCAGCGATGACCTCGTCGGTCATGTCCATGGTGCTGTAGACGTCCTGGACGTCGTCGAGCTCCTCGAGACGGTCGATGAGGCGCTGAACCTTCTTGGCGTCGGTACCGGAGACCTCGGTCGGGGTGGTCGGAACCATGGTGGTCTCGGAACCCTTGACCTGGACGCCCTGCTCCTCGAGTGCCTTGGAGACAGCCATGACGTCGTTAGCAGCGGTCCAGACGATCCACTCCTCGCCGGCGTCCTCGTAGTCCTCGCCACCGGCCTCGGCGATGGCCATCATGAACTCATCCTCGTCACCGGCAGCACCGTTGGCGATCATGGTCTCCTTCTTGGCGTTCTCGTCCAGGATCTCCTTGGCGACGACGATCTGGCCCTTGCGCTCAAACTGGAAGGCGACGGAGCCGGAGGTGCCCAAGTTGCCACCAGCGTGGGAGAAGGCGGAACGGACATCGGCGGCAGTACGGTTGCGGTTGTCGGTCAGGCAGTCAACATAGACGGCAACGCCGGCAGGACCATAGCCCTCGTACACGATGTTCTCGTAGACGGCGGCATCGGCACCCGAACCAAAGGCCTTGTCGATAGCGGACTTGATCTTGTCCTTGGGCATGGACTGAGCCTTGGCCTTAGCAACGGCAGCGGCGAGGCTGGCGTTGTTCTCGGGCAGCGGGTCACCGCCGAGACGGGCAGCAACGGTGATGTTGCGGCTCAGCTTGGAGAAGAGGGCGGAACGCTTGGCGTCCTGCGCGCCCTTACGATGCTTGGTTGTGGCCCACTTAGAGTGTCCGGACATACGTGTCTCCTATCGGTTTCGACCTAAAGCCCAGCGCAGATGCTCGGGCAATATAAACAAACGTCGTTATGATATACCTACTGGCCTGCAAGATAAACCCCAAAATGAAGGCGTCGTGATGATGGCCCCTTTGGTGCAGCAAAGAAACCTGACCCCAATGCACCAGGTTAGGACCAGAGGAAGTCACTGCGGGTGACGGTGGCGCCGATGGCGAAGGGCATGCAGGCGATGACCGGATACAGGTAGCGCATGTAGGTCGAGCCGTTGCACGGACCAATCAGGCACACGGCGAGCACGCCCAACAGCGGCACCCAGATCGCCAGCGCACGCCATGAATGACGACGCAGCAGGTAGACCACCACGGCGATCATAATCCACACATAGGTGGCCGAGCTCATGGTGAGCGAAATAAACGGGATGCGCTGCACCGCCACACGGTACAGATTGATCAGGTGGTCGCACCAGCGCACCACGTTGCTGTCAACCGGATGGAAGTCGAAGTACTTGAGGTTGTCGGGACGCGCCATGATCTCGGCACTACGCGCCGTGCTGTAGACCCAGGCATCGCGGGCACTCGGATAAAAGTAGCCGTAGTAGTTATTGATGAGCGCCGAGATATAGCACTCGGGATCCTTTTTGAACATCTGCGCCCAGACCTCAAAATAGGCCTTGATGTCCTCCTGCGAGGCGTACTCGTTAAAGCAGTTCTTGACGGCATCGGACTTGTCGGGGTTGTAGCGGCGGCCCAGGTTCTCGTACTTGAGCACGCGATCGATCACGACGCGCTCCTCGTCGGTCACCAAACCGTCGCAGGGTGCCTCCACGATAGTGCCGTCCTCCTTAACCGTAGGGTTGACGCCCGAGTTGAGGCCGTCGTGCTTTTGGACGAAACGAGCCGTCTGTTGGAACGGAATCGAGAGGATTTCGCGCTTGGAACCAGGCGTGATATCGTGCTCCGGCATAAAGACCTTGGTGAAGTACATATTAGAGGCAAGGCAGAGCGCGAGTACCGCGAGGACGCCAACCCAGCGGAAGCGCGGTGTGGCGCATGAGACCGCGGTGCCCGTCTGCTTAGCCGCACGACGAGCGACATGTACATCCCATGCGCAAAACGCCGCCGCGATTACGCATGCCGCCAGGGGAAACACCAGGCCTCCATTGCGCAAAAACGTGGAACCCATGGCAGCCAGCGCAAGCAACAGCCAGTCGTGGCGCGCAAAGAGCACGGGGGCTTTCTCGCCCGCTCGCTCGACATTGGCATCACGACGGGGCAGGCCACATGCGACGAGCTTGACGGTCTGTACCAGCAGCACCAAAAATGCGTCGGCAAACAGCACGTCTTTGGTAAGCAGGGCCGCGTAGTTGGAGAACATGGGCATAAACACAAAGAACAGCAAGATCACGCCGCGGACCGGCAGACTCACGCCCAGTTTGCGCAGCGACGAGATGGAATAGGCCATGCAGGCAGCCGTGATGACAAACTGAGCGCAGGTATAGATGATGAGGCCCGCGTTAGCGCTGTTGAACAGCGAAAGCCCCAGTTGAACGCACGAGCCGATAATGGCCGTGTGCACTACGGGATGATGCCCGTTGAGCAGCACGTTGGGGTTGAGTAGGCGCAGGTAGTCGCTCGTGCCGTTGGGATAGTTGAACCACTGGCGAATCTGCGCACCCGTATCACCCATAAAAAGGCCGGGCAGCGAAGCGATGAGCGTGGGCGCCCAGGCGATCATAAGCACCAGGAAGGGCCCGGCAAAGGGATGGACCGAGAGCACGGCGTGAGCCACACGCCATATACGGCCAAAGTGCGCCTCGGAAAACGGGATGCGCCGAGAGCTCAGCCAATCTAGACACTCAAAAGCCAGATAGAAGGCCACGATCGCTAGGAGCATCCAGCCCGCGCCGCCAATCCAGGCGCAGGTGATGCGGGCCTTGTCGCCAAGAACAATCTCGGCCGAGTCGGTGAGGTCGTAGCTGCGGCCGAACACCATGCAGATGGCGAAGAACAGCGACGGCAGAATGATCGACGGACGCCAGGTGTCGCCACGGCCAAAGAACACGTAGCGAAACGGCAGCGTGAGCAGGCAGGCAAGCGCAAGCAGCATGACCGCGTCGGTATGGCCGGCAAACGAGAGGAGCACCTCGTAGCACACGTACAGCATGCCCGAGGCTTTGGGGTCAATCGCCAAGACTGCGTTGCTCGACACCGGGGCGGGATCGATGGAAAACGCCGTGGTCGCCAACAGCGCGAGCAGAAATGCGATGAGCGTCTGCTTGGCGGGGTAGCGCTTAAACCAGACGATGCGGGCAGCGTCGCGCGCAGCCGTTGTGGAGAGGTCGGAATCCTTCACAGTCCAAAGAGCCTTTCTAGAAACCCACCAAAAAGGGACAGGTTTATTTTGGCAGGTTTTATCTGGGAAAACGTTACGGTTCTGTCATTGTTGCCCAGCAAACCACCACAAAGGTGCCTGTCCCCTTTGTGGTGGTTAGACGTCGAGGTAGATGCGCTGGGGACGGTTGCGGTGTCGCGCGAAGATGATGAGCGCCAGGCCGGCGATCACGAGCGGAAGACTCAGCAGCTGCCCCATCGTGATGACGCCGCCCAGCAGATAGCCAAGCTGGGCGTCGGGCACGCGCACGAACTCGACGAGGAAGCGGACGATGCCGTATCCCATCACGAACACGCCCATAAACGTACCCTGAGGCAGCAGCGGCTTTTTGCGGCTGAGCACCTGCAGAATGCAAAAGAGCACGATGCCCTCAAGAAATGCCTCGTAGAGCTGGGAGGGGTGACGCGGCATATCGCCCGCAGTCCCGCCAAAGACCACACCCCAGGGTAGATCGGTCGGTTTACCCCACAGCTCGCCGTTGACGAAGTTGGCACAGCGCCCCAGGCACAGGGCCAGCGGCGCGCCGATGACGGCAAGGTCTGCCAAAGTCCATGCGTCGAGCTTATACATGCGGCACACGATGATGCCGCCGATAATGCCGCCCACCAAGCCGCCATGAAAGCTCATGCCGCCCTCGTTGGTGGCAAAGATCTCGAGC
>URVD01000050.1 GCA_900551195.1 uncultured Collinsella sp. | reverse complement strand
CCTTCTTTTCGATGTGACATGCGGGACTGTCCCTTTGTCACCTTATGCGAACTGGCTTAGGTAGAGGTCAGCGTAAGCGCCCTCGGCAGCCAGCAGCTCCTTGTGCGTACCCTGCTCGATGATATTGCCGTGATCCATGACCAGGATGAGATCGGCATCAACGATCGTCGACAGGCGATGCGCGATCACAAAGCTCGTGCGCCCGCGCATGAGCGCATCCATGGCGCGGCCGATAGCGAGCTCGGTGCGCGTGTCCACGCTCGACGTCGCCTCGTCCAGGATGAGGATCGCCGGGTTGTTGAGCAGCACGCGCGCGATGGTCAGCAGCTGACGTTGGCCCTGGCTGATGCTCTCGGCATCGTTAGCCACCCGTGTGTCGTAGCCCTGCGGCATAGTGCGCACAAAGAAGTCGACCTGAGCGGCACGTGCGGCCGCGACAATCTCCTCGCGCGTCGCCTCGGGACAGCCATAGGCGATGTTCTCGGCAATGGTGCCATCGAACAGCCAGGCGTCCTGCAACACCATGCCAAACTGCTGGCGCAGCTCGCCGCGGTCCATGCAGCTTGTGTCCACGCCGTCGAGCGTAATGCGGCCGCCGTCGATCTCGTAAAAGCGCATAAGCAGGTTGATGAGCGTGGTCTTACCCGCACCCGTGGTTCCCACCACGGCGATCTTTTGGCCCGGCTCGGCGGCAAACGACACGTCGCGCATAAGCGGCTTGTCGGGCGAATAACCAAAGCGCACGTGCTCAAAAGCGACGCGGCCCTCCACCTTGCCCGGCAGCTTGGCGGCCTCGTCCGGCAGCGGATCGGCCTCCATCTCGGGCTCATCAAGCAGGTCGAACACGCGCTCCGCACTCGCCAGCGCGCTCTGCAGCGAGTTAAAAGTGAACGACAGCTGCGTCATGGGTTCGGACGCCTCGTAGATAAACTGGAAGAACGCCTGGAACACGCCGACGGTCATGTGACCGGCGACCAGCATGCTGCAGCCCACGAGCGCAATCACAATCTGCGCCAGGCGACCGATAAAGCGAACCGCGGGTCCGACGGCGTTAATCATAAAGTCGGCCTTGGTGCTCACGCGCGCCAGCTCGCCCGAGGCCTCGTGCACCTCGGCAGAGCTCTGGTGCTCGCGGTTGAATGCGCGAATCACCAAACGGCCCGAATAGCCTTCCTCGACCGCGCTCGTGATTTTGGACACCCACTCCTGACGCTCGCCCGTCACATCATGCGTACGGCGCGAAACCACCTTGGTCACCAGCAGCGACAACGCCGTAAAGAACAAAAAGACTAGCGTAAGCGGCACGCTAAACACGAACATCACGCCCACGGCGCCCACCACGGTGCCGATCGACACAAGCAGCTGCAGCAATCCGCGCTGCATGCTCTCGGACATCTTGTCCAAGTCGTTGGTCGCACGGCTGACGACCTCACCGGGACGATGCGCATCAAAGAAGGCAAGCGGCAGACGGTTGAGCTTTTGTGCGATGCGGTTGCGTAGACGCAGGTTGAGGCGTTCGGCCACGCTCGACATCAAAAAGCTCTGGAGCGCATAGAACGAGGCGGCGGCAGTCCAGATCATAAAGTAGACGAAGATGGTCTTGCCGCAGTTCTCCCAGGTGATGTTGAAGGTGGTTCCGTTGGCAAACGCCACCTGAATGTGGCCCCACAGCTCATCGATCACGCGGGCGCTATATGCCGGCGCGGCGGTGTTAAAGATGACATAGAACACAATGCTCGCAAACACGATATAGAAGCGCCAATGGTCGCCGGCAGCCTCGCTCCACAGGCGGCGCACCGTCGCCCAGGTATCACGGGGCGTCTCGTCTTCGTCTTCGTCATCCACGTCGCGCATGCGCTCTGCCTCGGCGCGGGCACGCTCATCCTCGGCTCGTTCGTTTTCCTCGTAAAGCGCTTGACGACGAGCCTCGCGCCCGGCCGCCGCCTTGGCGGCGTCATCCAGCTCGGTCGACGCGGCAGCCTGGTCGACCGTTTTATCGGCAGCGTCCGCAGCGGCGGCATCGACAAGGTCGCCCTGCTTCTTGAGCTCCTCGGTCATGCTACTCACCTCCCTTCATCTGCGATTCCGCGATGGCGCGGTACACCTCGCAGGTTTCCATAAGCTCGCCATGCGTGCCCAGGCCCACGACCTCGCCATCCTTGAGCACGACAATCTGGTCGGCGTGCAGAATCGTCGAGATGCGCTGCGCGATGATGAGCACCGCGGCGTCGCGCGTCTCGTCCTGCAGCGCATGGCGCAGGGCTGCATCGGTCTTAAAGTCCAGGGCCGAAAAACTATCGTCGAAGATATATAGATCGGCATGCTTCATGAGCGCACGGGCGATGGCCAGACGTTGGCGCTGGCCGCCCGAAAAGTTCGTACCGCCCTGCACCACCGGGGTATCGAGCCCCTGCGGCTGATCGAGCACAAAGGTGCTCTGGGCAACCTGCAGCGCATGAAGCATGTCCGCCTCGGTCGCGTCCTCGTTGCCAAAGCGCAGATTGCTTGCCACGGTACCCGAGAACAGCCACGCCTTCTGCGGCACATAGGCAATGCGCCCGCGAATCTCACCTTGCGAAAGCTCGCGCAGATCGACGCCGTCCAGGCGAATGATGCCCTTGGTGGCATCGTGGAAGCGCAGTAGAAGCTTTGCCACCGTCGACTTGCCCGAGCCCGTCGAGCCCACGATCGCGGTGGTCTGCCCGCGACGACAGGCAAAGCTCAGGTCGCACAGGGTGTCCTCGTCGGCATCGTCAAAGCGAAACGACATGTGATCGAACACGGCGACCGTATCGGCCCCGTCCTTTGAGTCGGACGCGGCCGCATCGAGCGTACGCTGGCCATCGACGATGCTCGGCTTAATCTCCAGCACCTGCTGTGCGCGGTTCAGACATGCGGCGGCACGCGGAAGCGTCAGCACCACCATCTGCGCCATCATCACAAAGAACAGGATCAGAAGCGCGTACTCCAGCACCGCCGAGATGCTCGCGATCTGCATGGCGTGGGCGCCCACGCGGTTGCCGCCCACCCACAGCACCGCCACCTCGGCAATGTTCATCAAAAAGAAGCTGGAGCTGTCGAGCCCCACAAAAAGGTGGTTGACCTTAATGGCGTTGTCCGCGTACTCGCTAAACACCTCGTCCAGGCGCTGCTCCTCGTGGCGCTCTTTATTAAAGGCGCGGATGACGCGAACGCCCACGATGTTCTCGCGCAGCACCACGTTCATGCGGTCGATAAAGCTCTGCAGGCGCATAAAAATCGGCGCGGCGTTAGCGACCGTAAAGACCGCCGCCACCAGCACGATCGCAACCACGACGCCCAGCAGCGTGCCCATGGCGGGATCGATAAACCAGGCGAAGATGATGCCCGCCACGGCCAAAAACGGCACCGGCAGCACCAGTTGAATCGTCTGCAGAATCGCCTGCTGGATCACGTTGATGTCGTTGAGCGAACGCGTGATCATCGAGCCCGTGCCAAAGCGCTCAAAGTCGCTGGCAGACAGCTCAAGCGACTTGTCGTAGACGGCGTTGCGGATATCGCAGGCCACGTTGGCGGCCAGGCGCGCCGAAAGATAGCAGCCCAGCACCGCGCCGCCGCTGGCCATGCCGGTCGCGATAAGCATGTAGAGGCCGTTGCGCAGGATGTAGTCGACATCGCCCGTGGTGATGCCGGTGTTGACCATGTTCGCCAGCATCGTGGGAACCAACAGCGTACCGACGTTGTCGATTAGCAGCACCAACAACGTCACCGCGACAAGCCTGCGATACGGCTTCATAAACCTCATTAAGAGTCGCACGACTCCCCCTCACCTTGATTCTCGGCCTGGCTCTCGGCAGCGATATGCTGCTTAAAGGCATCGCACTCATCGCCGAGCACCCGAGAGAATTTGCCGATCAAGCGCATAATCTCGCGCTGCTCACATGGCTCAAGCGCACCAAAGGCTCGCTGTTCGGCCTTGAGTGCCGGCAACGCATAACGCTCGGCAAACCGCATGCCCGCTTCGGTCAAACGCACAACCTTGTTATTACGGCTGCCTTCGGCAAACTCCAACGTTGCGAAGCCCCGCGCCGTCAAGGTTTTAATTGCCGAGTTGATAGTCTGCTTGCTGTAGAACCATTCGCTTGTCAGACGGCTTACGGCAACACTGCCGCCCGCCGTGCTGGTATCGACGAGCATCCAGTAAGCGCAGTCCGAAAGACCGCAGGCGCGCGAGAACTCCGAATAGATATGGTCGAGTCCATTGAGCAACCGGTCGAAGTCGACCAGCGTAACCGCACTATTCATCTATCCCATCATTCGATTGTCCGATTTTTGACCAATTTTGTATCTCTAGATTAGTCCGAGTTTTGACTATCGTCAACAGGCTCTCCGCAAATGCTTGCACTTTTATGGCCTATCGGCAGAAAAAGACCGCCGGCGCGGGGGCAGCGCCAGCGGTCACGTGAAAATCGGGTTTTATTGCCCGTTAAGCGGCGACGGCCTCATAGACCGTAGCGCCCGAGAAGCTGTCATGCAGGCTCTTGCCGGCAATCCACGGCAGCTCGACGACCTCGCAGACCGTGTTGACCAGCTCGGAGCAGTCAGTAAAGTGGCCCTTGTCGTTGAGGGCCTCGCAATCCTGAACACGCCAATAGCCATCGGTGTGCGTGATGTAGTACTCGTGATCGTCAATCGTCACAAAAGCGCGCGTCTTGGAACGCAGCAGCTTCAGAAATCCTTCGAAGTCGGTCTCGACGACATCTCCAGCCTGGAACATGATGTTACCTCCTGGCCCGGCGCCACCACGGCGCATTGATAAACGTTGGTACTCCTTTAGTAAAACCTTTATCAGAGGTTATGCGTTCGTCATTTAGGCAAGTGGTAAAAAACCGCAGGGTAGACGGGATAAAACGTTTAACCATCCCATTTGTTTGTCACATTCTGAAGGTACTTTTATGCAAACCTACTTTCCCAATTGGAATCTATCCTTTTGGCCGGGCAATTGACCGTCTATCGTTTGAGCCCGACGGGTATGAACGGGGCATCTGCAACGCCACCGCAAGGAGACACCATGGAGACTATCGAAGCACTCATCCACCGCCGCAGCTGCCGCAAATACAGTGATCGTCCCGTCGAGGCCGAAAAGCTTGCACGTATTATCGAAGCCGGCCAATATGCACCGAGCGGCATGGGCCGCCAGCCGGTGACGTTTGTCGCCGTCACCGACCCCACGACCGTTGAGCGCCTCTCGCAGCTCAACGCACAGGTCATGGGCAGCAACAGCGACCCCTTCTATGGCGCCAAGACCGTTGTGGTGGTACTGGTCGACCGCAGCGTGCCCACGCACCTGGAAGACGGATCGCTCGCCATGGGCAACTTGCTCAACGCCGCCTATGCACTGGGTGTCGATTCGTGCTGGATTCACCGCGCACATGAGGTCTTTGACTCGCCCGAGGGCCTGGAGCTGCTGGCCAGCTGGGGCCTGCCCGCCGACGGCAGCCTGCGCGGTGTCGGTCACTGCATTCTGGGCTATGCCGAAGACACGCTACCCGAGCCCAAACCCCGCCGCGACAACGTGGTGTACGTTAGGTAATTAGTTCCGCCGTTCTAACGAACGGCGGACCCGCTCGCAATTTATCTTGCCGATGGAGTTGTCGTCGTTTCGTTCGTGTGGGTCGTTTCGGCGCCGTCGCCTTGTTCGCCCTCGTCCTTTTGAGCGTCGGCGATGGTAGAGGCCGCCGCAACGATACCGCGCTGGGGCGCGACGCCCGTCTGGGTCTGAGCGCCCTCGACAATTTCTGTGCCTGCATGCGCGAGCTCGGGCGATTTAAACATCGCGTCCAAGTTGGCACCGCCGCCGGCGTAGCCAAGCGCAGCGAGTGCGATGACGATCACTGCAACGACGACCGCGATCGGAACATAACGATGCCAACCAGCCGGATTGAGTCCGCTGCGACGAGCCGCCCCGCGGCTGATGTAACCGAGCGTTCCGTCGTGCTTGAGCTTTGAGCCCACCACGCACTTGCGGCCCCACAACGAGGACTCTGCCTGCATGGCCAAGCGGGCGCTTGCCGAAGGATAGCCGTATTTAGTGCGCTTGAACGAACCATCAAACCCCGAGGCGTGTTTGCCCCACGTCACCGATGTCGTGCGTCGGTTGACCGGTGCGGCGCTCCGCCTTCTGCGGCTCGGTTTTGTAGTCTCAGCCATACGCCCCCGCACGCCGTAACCAAATCGAAACAATAACGCTTTGGACTGTAGCACACGCGTCGCGCGCGGTCACGGGCGCCTCGCTCAACGGTCATCGTCCTTCAGCAAGCGCCACAGCGTTGTTCGGCTTATGCCCAGCACCTCCGCCGCACGGGTTCGGTTGCCGTGGAGATGATCTACAACCAGATGCGCGATATCTCGCTCGGTATCGGCCAACGGTCGCAGGATATACAGGTCGCTTTCGAGTGTCGGGGCGCCAAAGGTTGCGGTCTTAATCACGTCCTCTTGGGCTAGCACTTCCTCCGCCACAGCGCGATCCACCGTGCCCGTCCCCACCAATATATACAGTCGTTCCGAGACCTCGCGGAGCTGCAGATAGTTGCGCGGCCAGCGGTAAGCATCGAGCGCCTTCGTCGCCGCGGCAGACAGCATGGGCGCTGCCGTCCCAAATGCACCAGCGAGATATTCCAAATAGCGCGCAACCTTCGTCGACGCGGCTCCCTGCTCGACGATTGCCGGCGCCACGCTCACCGCACAGGCGAAGCGCTCGGTCACAAAGGCGGCTTGATCACTTTCGCTGCCGCCCGGCATGTCATTCGCCGTCAGCACCACATGGCAGCGCGTCGCCAACGCGGTGTCGGCCATCGTGGAAACGAGCTCGCGAAGGCGCTGGGGGCCAACCGCATTCCAGCCCGCAATGCAAAGTGTCAGCCCCGTTTGGAACAACGGCGATTCGGCGCTTTTGAGCACGTGGCGCCAACCGCGATCGGTAAGCTCATCGAGCGCAACGGCAACAAAGGGTTGATCGGCAAAAGGACCGTCCAGATAGAGGCGCTTGGCGATCTCGATCTGACCCGCTCCCAGCTCGCCCTCGAGCATAAGGGGCACACCGCGCGCGTAGCTCTCGGCGACCGGCGCAGCTACCGAGGCCGCCCCCTCAACGATGCCGTACGCGCTCGATTCGTAGCGGGCCTCAACTTCGTCGGCGTTGAGCCACTCGATGCCCGCATGTGCCGCGGCGCCGCGTACCTCGCGGACCACGACGACCCAAAGGCCCCCACCCTCTTTGTCGGTGGGGCGAACGGTCAGACTCAGGCGCGTACCTGCACGTCCCATAACCAGACGCGCGCCGTCTCCTATACGGTCGAGGCGCTCAGCGACAAAAGCCGCCACATCCCGCTCAAGCGCCGCGTCATTCATGGTCGAAATCGCGACGTCCCCACGCACATCGATTGCCAATGCCGAGGCCCCGGCAGCAGCCAGGGCCTCGGTCAAGATGTTCAGCTTGGCATCGCTATCCATAATTTGCCCCTGTCCGCGGCGACGTGCAGCCGCCGACGGTCGCACGACCGAGTGTTTCAAAATTGAACGATATTGCTCACCAAACACTATAGGGCAGAAAGCGCCGACCTGCGAGTATAGGTGTTGCCCCGCATCGCCATCCTGGCGGGGCGATAAGAGCTCTTCGGGACTTATAAACCTGCGGACAAGCCATACCCGCAAGAGCTCCTATCGCTCCACCGTGAGAATGCGCTCACCAGCACGCAGCACGCAGCACGCAAATAAGCTACTTCTCTACCAGATTCCCAGCACGTGCTGCATCCCCAAACTCATGCACGCAATGCCAATCCAGCAGCAAAAGCCCAGCGCGATGGGCTTGCCGCCCTTTTTGACAAGTTCGACGATATCGGTATTAAAGCCAATAGCCGCCATGGCCATCACGATAAAGAACTTCGACAGCTCCTTGATGGGCGCCGTGATGGACACGGGAAGCTGAAGCACCGTGGTGATTACGCTCGCCAGCACAAAGAACAGCACAAACATGGGAAACGCGCGTTTAAGCGAGAACGTGCTTTTAGCGTCGCCGCCGGCCTTGCGCGCCAGATGCATCTGCCAACATGCGAGGACCAACGTGATGGGAATAATGGCCAGCGTTCTGGTGAGCTTGACCACCGTGGCGCTCTCGAGCACATTGGCGCCGGGATGCATGCTGTCCCAAGCGCTCGCTGCAGCCGTTACGGACGAGGTGTCGTTGATGGCGGTGCCGGCAAACAGGCCAAAGCCCTCGTCTGTCAGCCCGAGCATACCGCCGAGCGTTGGAAACACGAGCGCCGCGATAACGTTAAACAGGAAGATGACCGAAATGGCCTGGGCAATCTCGCGATCGTCGGCATCGATGACGGGTGCGGTCGCGGCGATAGCAGAACCGCCGCAAATCGACGAACCCACACCCACAAGCGTCGCGATCTTACCCGGCACGTTCATAACGCGGCAGAGCACAAAGGCGATGACAAGCGAGGTCGAGATTGTCGCCACGATAATCGGCAGCGACTGGGCGCCCTTGGACAGAATCTGGGAGAGGTTCATGCCAAAGCCAAGCAGGATAACCGCGTACTGCAAGACTTTTTTGGACGTATAGGTGACGCCGGCGGCGAGCTGTTCGCGACGATTCTTGGGAAAGACGAGCGCCAGGACCATGCCAAAGAGGATGGCGAATACCGGACCGCCAACCACCTCAATTTGTTTGCCGAGCAACGTCGCGGGAATGGCGATGATCAGGCAGAACAAAACGCCTTTCCAGCGCTCGCGTACGATATTTGCCAGTTGCATATGGGATTCCTTCTTTCTATTTCACGTTTGCGACGGCTTATGATACGGCAACATTGAGCGCAGCCTTGCGCAAACACAGACTAAGATGCCGCAATAGTTCTCAGGCAACAGCCGAATTACCCACCGCGGAGAGCTGATTCGCGGCATAATTAACAACTGACATATGAGTTTGATAGAACAGTTGCGAGGCGCTATGGAAGAATCGATGCACGTCGGCGAGCAGGAAACGAGCCTACAGGACCAGTCCTACCACACCATTCGACGCAAAATCGTCTACCTGGACTACAAGCCGGGCGAAAAGCTGGGCGTCAAGCAACTTTGCGACGACCTGGATATGGGGCGCACGCCCGTGCGCGAGGCTTTGGTTCGCTTGGCGCAGGAAGGCCTGGTGCGCACCGTGCCCCAGAGCGGCACCTACGTCTCACCCATCAACCTCACCCTTGCCGAGAGTGCCTGTTACATCCGCGAGCATCTGGAAAAGCAGGTGATTGTGGAGTGCTGTGCGCGCGCCACGTCGGCCGGCATCGAGCAGCTCGACCGCGCCATCGTGCTGCAGGAAAAGGCCATGGCCGAAGAGGATCGCATCGGCTTCTTTTTGAGCGACAACCTCATGCATCACATGATTTTTAGCATCGCATGTCGCAGCACCGTGTGGTCGTGGCTCGAAGAGACCAATGCCGACCTGGAGCGCTTCCGCTGGCTGCGCGCCGCCACGCAGGTTCTCGACAATCAGGACATCGTGAACGAGCACAAGCAGATTCGCCGCGCTATCGCCGGTCGCGACCCCATCGAAGCGAGCTTTTTGGTCAGCAAGCACCTGCACATGATGTTCCGCAACCAAACCGAGGTTCTGGACCAGTTCCCCGAGTACTTCGAGACCAGTAAGCTCCGCTAACCTGCCAAAAAGGGACAGGTTTATTTT
>URVD01000049.1 GCA_900551195.1 uncultured Collinsella sp. | reverse complement strand
TCTCGGCGGCGTCCGCGCCCTCGGCCAGCACACCAGCCTCAGCCTGGGCAACCGCAACTTTAGCGGCAGCCTCGGCAGTCTGGGCCTCCTCGCGAGCGCGATCCTCGGCCAGCAGCTCTTGGTACAGCTCCTCGCCCGGCAGCTCCTCGCTGCGGGCGATCTTGCCCAGCACGCCATTGACAAACGACGCGGACTGGTCGGTGCCATAGGCCTTGGCAAGCTCGACAGCCTCGTTGATCACGATGGCGTCCGAGACCTCATCGTCGGTGAGGAAGCGCATCTCATAGACGGCGATACGCAGCAGATTGCGGTCGGCGCCTGGCATGCGCATAAGATCCCAGTTCTTGGCGATGGCGCGCAGGGCGCAGTCGATGCGGTCGATGTGCTCGTAGGCACCGCGGCACAGCTCCAGGGCGTAGGGGTCGAGGGGACCCTTCGAGATCAGGAAATCGCCCTCGAGGACGCGCTCGAGCGGGCTGTCCGTGGCCTCGGCCTGGAACAGCAGCTGCAGCGCCTGACTGCGGGCAAGGGTACGCCCGCGATAAACCTTAAGGCTCAAAGGTTACTCCTTGGGGAAAACGAGGCCGTCGATACAAACGTCAACACGCTCGACCTCGACGCCCACCTGGGCATCGATGGCGGCGACCACGGCGGCGCGAACGGCCTCGGCGAGTTTCTTG
This sequence comes from uncultured Collinsella sp., assembly GCA_900551195.1. Lineage (GTDB taxonomy): Bacteria > Actinomycetota > Coriobacteriia > Coriobacteriales > Coriobacteriaceae > Collinsella. The sequence continues at coordinate 9,087 of URVD01000049.1, read as the reverse complement.
AACGGATAGCCAAAGAACACCACGACGCGCACGGTGAGCGCGAGCTTGTCACCGACAACCTCGGCCTCGACCGCCGGCTCGGAAGCCGGGGCCTTAGAAGAGAGCATCATGGAGACAAGGTTGGTGGCAAGGTCCTTGACGCCCACGGAGGCGATGCCCTCGACATCCGTGACGGCGCGCGAGACGATGGCGGTCAGAACATCGGGCGAAATGCCGATACCGTCAATCTTGATTTCCTGGGGCATGAGTCCTCCTAGAAGAGTTGGTTGCTAGACGCGGGAGACGAACTTGCCGTCGCGGGTGTCAACCTTGATGACCTCGCCCTCGTTGAGGTACATGGGGACCTGGATGACAGCACCGGTGTCGATCGTGGCCGGCTTGGTGGAACCCTGGACGGTGTCGCCCTTAAAGCCCGGGTCGGTCTGGACGATGGCGGTCTCGATGAACATCGGCGGAGTCACGCCCATGAGCTCATCGTCGGCGAAGAGCAGCTGGCAGACGTCGTTCTCGCGCAGCCACTTGGAGTTCTCGCCCACCATGTCCTCGGGAACGGGAACCTGCTCATAGGTCTCGTTGTCCATGAAGATGTAGTCGGCGCCATCGTTGTAGAGATACTGGAACTCACGGGTGGTGAGCATGACGCTCTCGAACTTGGTGCCGGCGTTGCAGGTGTTCTCGACGACGCGGCCGCTCTTGATGTCGCGGGTCTTGTAGCGCACAAACGCGCCGCCCTTGCCCGGCTTGACATGCTGGAACTCGACGATGGTGTAGACCTTGTCCTTAATGCGGAGACCGAGGCCGTTCTTGAAGTCGGCGGTAGAAATGGTAGGCATAGCGACCTTTCTTGTTATGGGCAGAACGCAGAAGCGTCCAAATTACATACGACCGAAATTATACACTTGCAGACGGCGCCTGCAGCGAGCGCATAAAAAGAGAACGCGGGGCGTCCGAATCGATCCGGACGCCCCGCCCCACAAAAGTAGATTTTTGGGACATGCCTCAAAATCTACCGAAGTGCATTAACAATCGATGATGTGCAGGTCGTGCGGCGTCTTGGTAAAGGGCTCGTAGCCGTTCTCGGTGACCACGCCGTAGTCCTCCAGGCGCACGCCGCCCACACCGGGCAGGTAGACGCCGGGCTCCATGGTGATAACCGAGCCGACCTCGATGATGTTCTTGCTGCGGTTGAAGTTGGGCAGCTCATGGATGTCGATGCCCACGCCGTGGCCCAGACCATGGTTGTAGTAATCACCATAGCCGGCATCGCCGATGATCTTCTTGGAAAGCTTAAAAATGTCGTTGCCCTCGACGCCCGGATGGATGGCAGCGACGCACTCCTCGTGGGTGCGGCGCACGAGCGCGTACAGGTCGAGCTGCTCCTGGGTAGGCTCGCCCATCACGACGGTGCGCGTCATGTCGGAACGATAATCGCAGTAGCCCGCGCCGTAATCCATGAGGACGAAGTCGCCCTTCTCGATCACGCGGTCACTCGGCACGGCGTGCGGGTTGGCGGTGTTGGGACCGCTCGCCACAATAGAGCCAAAGGCCAGGCTGTCGGCGCCGTTGGCGAACATAAAGTTCTCGAGCTCGTTGCGAACCTGCTTCTCGGTCATGCCGGGCTTAATAAAGCCGAGCATGTGCTGGAAGGCGGCATCGGTGATCGACTGCGCATGGCGCATGAGCTCGATCTCCTCGGCGTCCTTGATGGCACGCATCTTGCGAATGTCGTCATGCATCAGCGGCAGCATGCAGGCAACGGAGCGGTCCTCCAGGCCACGCTGAATACCCTGGTAGAAGTTGATCTGCATGTCGTCCTCGACAGCGCAGACGCGGCACTTGTTGGCCGCGATCTTGCCGGCGACCCAACCGGGGATAGTGCCCTCGTCCATGTCGTAGACCCAGGGGCTGCCGGCGGGCGTGTTCTCCTCAAAGCTGTTGAGGTAGCGCGAGTCGGTGTGGAACAGGCACTGATCTGCCGTAATAAACGCGGCGTGCGGAAACTCGAAGGTGTAGTCGAAGACGCCCTTCACGCCCGTGAGCCAACGAAGGTTGGCCTCGTCGCGCACCACGATGGCATCGTAGCCGCGCTCGACCATCAGGGTACGGACACGCTCGATACGACCGGCAGGACCGGCAGTAAACTCAGACATGCAGATTCCTTTCTTGTTGTCTCTAATAAGACGGACGAGTCTCAACCGAACGACGGAATCGCATGCGATCCGCAACCGATTGGAAACCCGCCCCTCAACATGATACGAAAGACGATGGATGTCAATAAATCTTAGAGAAGTTCTTTGCGAGATGCCAAGTAGGCATGAGCATGGCGCTCAAGAACCTCGTCCTCAACGTTCGTTAGACGAATGGCGCCGAGTGCCGCGGGCAGCGGCAACATGCTGCGGTTCGAGCGGACAAACTGCTGCCTGCGGAACTCCTCGATATATGCGGCAGGCTCCAGATCGAAGGCAAGCTCCTCGATACCAAAGTCCTCTAGGCAGTCATCGACCTCAAAGACGTAATCGATATCGAAGTCGCAGGCATCATGTGCTAGGCGCGCCTCAAAGCGCATGCCCTCGGACAACAGCTGGTAGGCAGGCACCGGCGAAGCGGCATCGCCCAAGCAGGCGCGCAGGGTACGCTCTTGCCAAAATCGAGTGCATGGCGGGCACTCGGGTTCGTGGCCATCAGTACGTCCTTGCGGGCAGTCTGAGACCACTGAACGGCATTGACGAGCGCGACCTCCTCGCCCGCGAGAATCTCGGGGACGGTCTCGGTAAACTGATTCCAGCGGGACTTGCTGCTCGAAAGCATGGTGCCAACAAGTATCACATAGCCGAGCTTGAGGTCCTCGGGGTCCGCTTCGCGAACAAGGTCGAGGTCGCACACGACCAAGCCCGGCTCGGGACGGAACGCGATAGCGGGAAGCGCATTCGTCGACGAGGCGACAAGCGGCTTCATGGTCGTCGCGACCGTGAGCATGGCGTCGAACGTCGTCGGCAGCAAGGCGCACTCGGTGCGACCGCACCACTGATTGGCACACCAGCAAACGACCGAGCAGGTCGCCGTGTCGCCGACAGCGACAACGAGATCGTCGCAGGTAATGCCGTTATCCGACAGGGCGCCAAAGACGGTATCGGCATCGGCCAGCGTAGCGCCGGAAGGCGAAACCTCGAGGACGAGCAGCGACACGGCAAAACCGGCGTCGATCAGCGCATGCTCGACGACCTCGCCAAAACGCTCGGATGTAGCGTCGTTCCAAACCACCATCGCGCGCTTAGGCTTGCCCACGGCCGAGGCAAACATGCGCGACAGCTCCTCGAACGCGCCCAATCCGACGCGGACATCGACACTGCGGTTTTGGAAATTGATAAGTTGACGGCGAATCATAGCAGTCCACGCTCCAAAAGCATCTCGGCACAAAGGTAGGAAACGTCCTCAAAGGACTTGTTGCGAATATCAAGGGTAATATCGGCGGCCTGGCGATACAGCGGACGGCGATGCTCAAACAGGCGCGCAGCGTGCTCGGGCGAGCGGAAATCGGGCCGGGTATCGGAGCGGCGAATCTGGCGTAACGAGTCCTCAAAGTCACCTTCGAGGTACACGCAGGTACCCATCTCGTGCATCAGTTCAATGTTCACCGGCGTCTCGACGATGCCACCCCCGCACGATACCAGCAGGCTGCGCTCGCTTTGGAGCGAACGGAGCGCCGAGGTCTCGAGTTCACGAAAACGATCCTCGCCCTCGGTCTCAAATATCTCGGTTACCGACTTGCCGCATCGACGCACAACCAAACGATCGGTATCGATGAATCGACGCTTGAACATAGTGCCCACGTTGCGCGCAAGCGTCGACTTGCCCGCGCCCAAAAAGCCGATAAAGAAGATATGGTCGCAGCCGTGTTTGATGTGCTGAGACATGGCGAAACCTATTCCTCGCAGGGAAGGTCGCGCAGGGCCCGGCGTTCAAAAACACGGAAGATCTTCGTGTACCACAGGTCCTGGGTTGCCTGCGGCTTGACCAGAATGGTGTCAACGCCGGCAAGGTTACCGCTCCACACGTCCGTGTAAAGCTGATCGCCGATCAGTACGGCCTCGTTAGCCGTGGCACCTAGGCGCTTAAGGCCCGCTTTGAGGGCAAACGGGGCGGGCTTCATGGCGTGGCTGATGGCCTCGAGTCCCAGCTCGCGTGCAGAGCTCATGACCTGATCGCGATGCCAGTTATTGGACACCATACACAGCTTAAAGCCCTTGGCATGGGCGGCTTCGAGCCAAGCGGAAACCGCAGCGGGAACCCGCTCGGTATCGCGCGGTACCAGGGTGTTATCACGGTCGAGTAGAATGGCGCGCTTGCCGTCGGCCCACAAGGTATCGAGGTCGATGCGATCGACTGAGGCAACATATCGTTTGGGGCTAAAAATCCGCATGATCAATTCCAAGACTGTTGGTGCTCTTCGTAGGTCTTCGAGAAATACTCCTTGTCCTGTGTAATGTAGAAATACAGATCATCGGAGTCGGTCGGCTCAAGGGTGGCCTTGAGCGCCTCGAGCGACGGAGAGCAGATGGGCGTGGGCGGCAGGCCCTCGTGCTTATAGGTGTTATACGGGCTATCGCTCTGCAGGTCGTCGGCGGTAACCTCGCCGCCGGTGACATACATCATGGTCGCATCGCTATTGAGGTAACGCATGCCATCGAGCTTGCCCGCCAGACGGTTATAGAAAACCGATGCCACATGCGCGCGCTGATCGGCGTTGAGGCCCTCGCGCTCGACGATCGAGGCAAGGTTAACGATGTCGAAATCGGACATCTCTACGCCATAGCGCTCCTTGATCTTGGCCTCGCAGCTGGCAAAGTCAAGCGACTTATACTCGGCGTGGAACTGGTCAAGCATGGCGCGAATCACATCATCGGCAGACGGGTCCTTACCCAACGAATAGGTCTTGGGGAATAGGAAGCCCTCGAGCGAATCGTTTGCAGCGTCTTTAAGGAAAGCGTAATCATTCACATAATTGCTCGCCTTAGCTTGGTTAAGGAAGTCCTCCTTCGAAATACTGTCGTACGCCTTGGCCACACGTTCGGCGACCTGGTCAACCGTAAGGCCCTCAGGGATAGTCAGCGCATCGGAGCCCGCATTGGGGCCTTCCATGAGCTGCCGAACGACCTTGGTCGCATCCATGAGCGTGGTGAACGAATACTTACCCGGTTTAAGCGACATGTCAGCGTTGAGCTTTTTGACCGCCGCGTAATAATCCTTGGGATTTTCGACGATATGGTTCTCGGAGAGAATAGAAGCGATGGTGTCACCCGAGGCACCATCGGGAATCGTGATAATAACTTGCTGGCCAGCAGCGACATTCGCATCCTCACCGGCAAAGAAGCCCTTGACGGCTGGCACGACAAAGAAAACGATCGCGACAAGCGCAAGCACGGCGACGACGCCACCGATCATCATGGGCACCGGGGAGCTTTTCTTTTGGGCACCACGGCGGACAGGCGTTTTATAACTCGAGCGCGTGGCCGGAGCAACGCCGTGCGAGCCATGAGCATGATGTGTGTGGGGGCGTGATTGCCGGGCCTGCCCCTGCGTGCGCTGGGCAGGAGCCTGCTGCTTAAAACGAGCGCCGCCAGCGGGCTGCGAGGGACGAGTGGCGGGCTGCTGAGCAGCACGCTGTGTAGGCTGCGCCGAACGCTGCATCGGCTGCGCTGGGCGCTGGCCAGGCTGAGCAGGGCGCGGCGCGGGCTGCCGTGTACGATTCTGCTGGCGCGGATCGGAAGCGCTAGGCATGCTGAACCTCCTCGTTATTACGATCGAGCCATGTCTGCAAAAACAGGCTGGCGGCAATCATGTCAATCTTGCCCCTCATCTGCTTTTCGTTGAGGCCCTGCTCTCGCAGAATGCGCTTGGCCTCTTGCGAGGACAGACGCTCATCCTCAAACTCCAGCGGAAGTTCGAGCTCGTCGGCAATCTTTTGGGCCACGGCGGCGACGCGCTCGGCCTGGGGGCCGGGCTCACCGGCCATGGTCAAGGGACGTCCGCTTACCAAGATGTCGGGCTCATAGTCCTCGACTAGGTAACGGAACGTCTTGGCCATACCGGTGACCTCGGCAGCCGGCAGCACCTTGACGGGCATCGCCATCTTGCCATCACGGCTCGAGACGGCAATGCCAATCCTGGTCTCCCCTATGTCCAGCGCAAGTGCGACCACAGCGACAACCTAGGTTCTTAGGCGCCAAGCGCGGTCTTGGCGGCCGCGAGGGCATCGGCGATACCGGCAGCATTCTTGCCACCGGCCTGGGCCATGTTGGGACGGCCGCCACCGCGACCGTCGACCAGGCCCGCGATCTGCCTGATCACGTTGCCGGCGTGGAAACCGGCCTTCACGGCGTCATCGGAGCCGGCGGCAAGCAGGGCCGGGGTGCCCTTCTCGGTCACGCTGGCGACGACGCAGGCGACAGGGCCGACGACCTTCTGGTGCACGGTATCCCACACGTTGCGCAGGTCGGCAGCCTCAAGGCCCTGAAGCTCGGCAACAACGAGCTTATAGCCATTCAGCTCGACAGCACCGTCGATGGCGCTGGAAATGGCATCGGAGGAGCCACCGGTCAGAGCCTTCTTGAGCTTATTGGACGTCTCACGCAGGTCGGCCTGCAGGTTCTCCACGCGAGCGGGAACCTCGTCCGCGCGGCACTTGAGCGCAGCGGCAGCGGCGTCGACGAGCGCCAGACGATCGGCCATGTAGTCGAGGGCACCCTTAGAGGTCACGGCCTCGATACGGCGGACGTTGGACCCCGTAGAGGACTCGGAAATGATCTTGAACAGGCCGATCTCGGCGGTGCTGGCGGCATGGGTGCCACCGCAGAGCTCACGGGAGAACGGCTGGTCCTCGGCGCCCACGGAGACAACGCGGACGACGTCGCCATACTTCTCGCCAAACAGGGCGACAGCGCCGGCAGCCTTGGCCTCGTCAATACCCATGACGCGGGTCACGACCGGCTTGGAAGCGAAGATCTGCTGGTTGACCAGATCCTCGACAGCCTTGAGCTGCTCGGAGGACAGGGCCTCGAAGTGCGTGAAGTCAAAGCGCAGGTGCTCGGGCGTCACCAGCGAGCCAGCCTGGGAGACATGCTCGCCCAGGACCTGCTTAAGCGCAGCGTCGAGCAGGTGGGTGGCGGTGTGGTTGCGGCGCAGGAAACCACGGCGCTCGGCGTCGAGCGCGGCGGTCACGGTAGCACCGACGGTCAGCGTGCCCTCGGCAACGTGCGCGACGTGAGCATACAGGCCGTTGTGGTTCTTGGTGTCGGCAACGGCCAGAACAACGCCCTCGGCGGAAAGCTTGCCGGCATCGCCCTGCTGGCCACCCATCTCGGCGTAGAACGGGGTGCGGTCAAGCACGACCTCGACGTCCTCGCCGGCGTCAACGGACTCGACGGACTCGCCATTGCGAACGAGGGCGACAACCTTGGCGCCATCGATAACGTCGTTGTCATAGCCGTCGAACTCCGTCGCGGCGACCTTGTCGGAAAGCTCGACCCAAACGTCGTTGAAGCTGCCCCAGGCATCGCCCTTGGCGTTGGCGCGGGCGCGGGCCTTCTGGTCCTCCATGCAAGCGGTAAAGCCATCCATATCGACGTCGTGACCGGCAGCGCCGGCAATCTCGACAGTCAGGTCAATGGGGAAACCAAAGGTGTCGTGAAGCTTAAAGGCAACGTCGCCCGGAAGAACGGCGCCGTCGGCGAGCGCGGCCAGGGCCTCGTCCAGGTAAACGCGGCCGTTGTCGAGCGTCGTGGAGAAACGCTCCTCCTCGGAGGCGACGATGCCCTTAACGAGCGCGACGTTCTTGAGCAGCTCGGGATAGGCCTCGCCCATCTGAGCGTTGACCTCGTCGATAAACTTGGTCAGGAAGGCGCCCTCGATGCCCAGTAGGCGGCCGTGGAACACGGCACGACGGAGCAGACGGCGCAAAACGTACTCGCGCCCCTCGTTACCGGGAAGGATGCCATCCGAGATCATAAAGTCGACGGCACGGGAGTGGTCGGCGATGATGCGCAGGGAGCGACTGGCGCCGGAGTAATCGTCGGCGTCATAGGTCTTGCCGCTGATCTCCTCACCGAGCTTGATGAGGTGCTGCATCAGATCGCCGTCGTAGTTAGCGGTCTTGTGCTGCATGATAGCGGCCATGCGCTCCAGACCCATGCCCGTATCGAGGTTGCGGTGCGGCAGCTCCGGCATGGAGCCGTCCTCCTGGCGGTCGTACTGGGTAAACACGAGGTTCCAGAACTCAAGGAAGCGATCGCAGTCGCAGCCAGGCTTGCAGTCGGGGCTGCCGCAACCGACCTCCTCGCCCATGTCAAAGTAGATCTCGGAGCACGGACCGCAGGGACCGGTGGGGCCAGCGGCCCAGAAGTTATCGTCCTCGCCCAGACGAGAGATGTGATCCTCGTCAACGCCCAGGGAGCGCCACACGTCATGGGTCTCGTCGTCCTCGGTAAAGACGGTGAAGTACAGGCGATCGAGCGGCAGCTTGAACTCCTTGGTGATGAGCTCAAAGGCCCAAGCGCAGGCCTGCTGCTTGGAGACGCCGCCAAAGGAGAAGTCGCCGAGCATCTCAAAGAAGGACAGATGACGGCCGTCCTCGCCAATGCAGTCGATGTCGTTGGTGCGAACGCACTTCTGACAGGAGATCGCGCCGATCTCCTTCATGGTCTTCTTACCCTGGTAGTACTCCTTAAACTGGTTCATGCCGGCGTTGGCGAGCAGCAGCGAAGGATCGTCGGGAACGAGGGACGAAGAAGGATAGAGCTTAAGACCGCGCTCCTCAAAGAAGTTGAGGAACTTAGAGCGAATCTCGGCCGTAGTCATTGACGGGTAGTCAGCACTCATAGAGGGAATCTCCTCGGTTTCACATCGAAACAGTTCAAACGTAAAGATATTACCATCCCACTGCGCCTGTGCAAAAAAGAGGGCCGCCAAACAGCGACCCTCCAGCGAAAGTGCATGTTATTTAGGACTAAGCAATCCTTTGAAAAAAATGTTTATAGTAAAATGTTCAGCTAAAGTAAACTTACATTCAGGATAATTTGAACAACCATAAAA
>URVD01000048.1 GCA_900551195.1 uncultured Collinsella sp. | reverse complement strand
CTGCGCCCCCGTTCTCGGGCGTTATTCGTTCCCTGCGGCAGAATTTACGCCGCTTCGTCGAACTGCGAGTTGTACAGGTCGGCGTAGAAGCCGCCCTGGGCGAGCAACTCGTCGTGCGTACCCTTCTCGACGATGTCGCCGTCGCGAATTACCAAGATCACGTCGGCGTTGCGGATCGTGGACAGGCGATGCGCGATAACAAAGCTGGTGCGGCCCTGCATCAGCGCATCCATGGCGCGCTGGATGAGCTCCTCGGTGCGGGTATCGACGTTGGAGGTCGCCTCGTCCAAAATCAGCGCCGGGCGGTCGGCCAAAATGGCACGGGCGATGGTCACGAGCTGGCGCTGACCCTGCGACAGGTTAGTGCCCTCCTCGTTGATCATAAAGTCGTAGCCACCGGCGAGCGTATGGATAAAGTGGTCGCAGCGTGCGGCGCGTGCGGCGGCTTCTACCTCGGCATCGCTCGCATCGGGACGTCCGTAGCGGATGTTCTCGCGGATGGTGCCGTTAAACAGCCAGGTATCCTGCAGCACCATGGCAAACTCGCCGCGCAGTGCCGCGCGGTCCCAGTCGCGCACGTCGATGCCCTCGACGCGCAGTGAACCGCCGTCCACGTCGTAGAAGCGCTGCAGCAGCTTGATGAGCGTGGTCTTGCCAGCGCCGGTGGGACCGACGATGGCGATGGTCTGACCGGGCTCGGCCTCGCAGCTAAAGTCGTGGATGATGGTCTTGTCCGGCGTGTAGCCAAACTTGACGTGGTCGAACTCCACGTGACCGGGGCGCTTCTCGGGAATCTGCGCGTCGGCCTTCTGCTCCTCCTCGGCCGCGGCCAGGAACTCAAAGACGCGCTCGGTGGCGGCGGCCATCGACTGCATCGTGTTGCTCACGTTGCCCAGCTGCTGCACGGGTTGCGTAAAGTTGCGAACGTACTGGATAAAGCTCTGGATGTCGCCGGGTGTGGCATTGCCGGTCAGCGCGAGCTGCGCGCCCACCACGACGACGCCCACGTAGCCCATGTTGCCCACCAGACTCATAAGCGGCATCATCAGGCCCGACAGGAACTGAGAGCGCCAACCGCTCATAAAGAGGCGGTCGTTCTCTTTGTCGAACTCCTCGATCGAGGCCTCGGCGCGGTCGAACACCTGAATGACGTTCTGGCCGGCAAAGTCCTCCTCGATGATGCCGTTGACGGCGCCCAGGACCTGCTGCTGCTCGCGGAAGTACGGCTGCGAGAAGTGAATCATCACGGTCAGGATAATCGCGGCTGCCGGCAGTGTGAGCACGGTGACGCCGGTGAGCGGCAGACTGATCGACAGCATCATGACGAGCACGCCGATAATCTGCGTCACCGATGTGATGAGTTGCGTCACGCTCTGGTTGAGTGACTGACCCAGCGTGTCGACATCGTTGGTGATGCGGCTGAGCACGTCGCCCTTGCTGTGGCCGTTGAAGTAGCTCATCGGCACGACAGCGATCTTGGCGGCGATCTCCTTGCGCATGCGATAACAAATCTTTTGCGTGACGCCGGTCATGAGCCAGCCTTGGATCAGGCTGCAGGCAGAGCTCGCCAGATACAGACAGAGCAAAAAGCCGAGCGTCTTGGCGATCCAGGCAAAGTCGACATCGCCGGTGCCGTTGACCTTGGCAACCAGGCCCTCGAACAGCTTGGTCGTAACCTGGCCAAGTACCTTTGGCCCCACAATGTTAAAGATGACCGAGCACACGGCAAAAGCGACGGCGGCAAACACGGCAATCTTGTGCTGGCCGATATAGCCGAGCAGCTGCCTCATGGTGCCCTTAAAGTCCTTGGCCTTTTCGCCACGGCGCATGCCACCCATGCGGCCCATGGGACCACGCTGGCGGGTGGGCTTGGGAATCTGAGTCTTGGTCTCGTCTGCCATTAGCGCTCGCCTCCTTCCATGACGGCTGCAATTTCTTCTTGGGTAAGCCCCAGCTCCTCGGCGGAAAGCTGCGACTGTGCAATCTCCAGGTACGCCGGGCAGCCGTGCAGCAGCTCCTCGTGCGTGCCGGTGCCCACTACGTGACCGTCGTCGAGCACGATGATCTGGTCGGCGTGCATGATGGTCGCGATGCGCTGGGCCACGACCACGAGTGCGGCGTCGGTGACGTTTTTGGCCAGCTCCTCGCGCAGGCGCGCGTCGGTCTTGTAGTCGAGGGCGCTAAACGAGTCATCGAACACCACGACCTCGGGCTTTTTGGCCAACGCGCGGGCGATGGCCAGACGCTGGCGCTGGCCGCCCGAAACATTGGAGCCGCCCTGGCTGATGGGGGAGTCGTAGCCGCCCTCGCGCTCGGCGATAAAGTCCTCGGCCTGGGCGATGCGTGCCGCCTGGCGCATATCATCATCGCTCACCATGTCGCCGGCAAACTTGAGGTTGCTCGCGACGGTGCCCGAGAACAGGCGACCCTGCTGCGGGATGTAACCAATGCGGCGGCGCAGCTCGGAAAGGGTCATGTCGCGCACGTCGATGCCGTCGAGCGAAATGCTGCCGCCCGTGACGTCGTACAGGCGCGGAATCAGCTGCACGAGCGTGGACTTGCCCGAGCCCGTGGAGCCAATGATGCCGAGCATCTGACCGGCATGCGTGGTGAAGTTCACGCCGCTGATGACATCGGCGCGGGCATCGGGATACTGGAAGCTCACGTCGCGGAAGGTGAGCTCACCGCGCGGCGCGCTGGCTGCGGGCAGTTTGGGCGAGGCAGGGTCGTTGATGCTCGTGGGGCAGGTGATGACCTCTTCCACGCGCTCTGCTGCGACCTCGGCGCGGGGCAGGATAACCGAAACCATGGTGAGGATCATAAACGCCATGACGATCTGCATGGTGTAGGAGATAAACGCCATCATGTTGCCGACCTGCATCACGCCGTCGGACACGCCCTGCGCGCCAAACCAGACGATAAGCACGGTGATGCAGTTCATGACGAGCATCATGAGCGGCATCATAAAGCTCATGGCGCGGTTGGTGTAGAGCTGCGTGGTCATCAGGTCGAGGGACGCCTGGTCAAAGCGCTCGAGCTCATGCTCCTCGCGGTTAAACGAGCGGATGGGCATAAGGCCGTCGAGCAGCTCGCGGGCGGTAAGGTTCACGCGGTCCACAAAGCTCTGCATCTTTTTGAACTTGGGCATGGTGAGGCCCATAAGCACGCCGACGACGGTCGAGACCGCGATGATGGCCACGGCGATGGTCCACTCCAGGCCGGTGTGGTTGGCCAGGACGCGCATGACGGCGACGATGCCCATGACGGGCGCCATGAGGCACATGCGGATAAACAGGGTTGCGGCCATCTGAATCTGCTGAATGTCGTTGGTGCAGCGAGTGATGAGCGAGGCCTGGCTAAACTTGCCCACCTCGGCTGGCGAGAAGTGCATGACCTTGTTGAAGGTCTCGCGGCGCAGGTCGCGTGCGATGGAACAGGCGGTGCGCGAGGCCACGGCGCCGGTTAGGATGGTGGCGACCAGTGAGATCAGGCACAGACCAAACATCGTGGTCGCCATGCGGCCCAGGTAGGCGTTCTGCACGTCGGCGGGGCCGATACCCTGCGCCTTGTACTCGTCTTGCACATAGCTCACGGCGCGTTGGGTCACGATGGAGCCCGACATAGAGCCCATTTTGTCCGCCATTTCATTGGCGCCCTCGACGAGCTTGCTTTGGTCTACCAGACCGCCCTCGACACCTAGGCGCAGACTCTTCATGGTGATCTTGCCGCCGTCGGCATCAATCTGCTTTTGCATGTTTTGCGCCGCTGTGGCCTTCTGCTGCATCTCGGCGAGCTGCTCGGGCGTCATTGCCGCCATCTGCTCGGGGGTGGGCATGGCCTGGGCGCTGCCGCCATTGCTTGCCTCGGTGGATGCGCCGGTCATGTCGCCCATGGAGCTGGCGTCGATGCCCTGGTTGAGCGAAAGGACGACGGTCTCGGGCAGGCTCATAATGTCGGCAATCTTGCCGCCATCGGCACGCTCTTCCTCGGTGCCCTTGTACGTTCGAATGCCTTTTTTGTCAGCCTTGCTAAACACGGCCTCCACAGCTTTGGCGTCCTTGGTGCTCATAAAGAGCTCAAGGTCATCGAGTGATTCGGCACGAATGGTGTCGGGCACGGGCGAGGCGATGCCGCCTTGCTGTACGCCCACGTCGACGATGTCGCTCATATAGGTAGGCAGTGCCAGATCGGCGTTGCAGCTGATTACGATAAGTACGATAGCTGTGAACAGTGCCAGGACATGCTTTTTAAAGAGCTTGAGAATCCTCACTCGGCATCTCTCCTTTCTTGATTGCGGTCGATAATTTCGTTGAAACGCCTTAGAAGGCGCACCATCTCTTGGGTATCTGTTTCGCCGAGCTGCTCGAGGAAGGCCGCGGTGCGCTCCTCGAATTCCCGACGTTTGATTTCGAGATTCTGGAATCCCTTATCGGTCATCGTGACGTGTACACGACGACGGTCGGTCTTTGAGTGCTCGCGCTCGACCCAGCCCTTGGCTTCGAGAGTGCGTAAGATATTGGCGATGCGGGCACTCGAGACCCAGGCGCGATTTGCGAGTTCGCTCGGCGTGAGCGAACCGCCAGCGAGCATGAGGGCGCGCATGACAGCCATCTCGCCGCCGAGAGCTTTGTCCGCAGAGCGTGAAATGCGATGATGCATGCTGCCAAACTCAGTTAAGAGCTGACGTCCAAGCTCATGGAAATCGGTATCTTCCACCGAAAACCCCTAACACTAGAAACTATTTTCGGTGAAAGATGATACCCGCATATTCGGGCCTCATGCAGTGGGCAATATAAAGAGCGCATAAAGAGTTAAAAAATTCAATTGCTGAAGCGTTTCAAAGAACTACTATGCCCGCGGTTAGGCGAGGGGTTGTCACCACCATGACGACTGGGACTCATTTATCGCCACGTGCGATGCTCCAACTTCCCGCAAGGAGGCACCTTATATAAAGGGGGATGGAGTCATGGCATTTGACTTCACGGGCAAGACCGCGATTGTCACGGGTGGCACTCAGGGCATTGGCCTCGAGATCGCCAAGGGCATCGTCGCGGGCGGCGGACACGTCGCGCTCATCGCAAGGAACGCTGCCAAGGGCGAGGCCGCTGTGGTCGAGCTTGGCGAGGGCAACAAGTTCTATCAGCTCGATGTCGCCGATGCACCCAAGGCACAGCGAGACCGTCGAGCAGATTTTTACGGACCTGCCGCAAACCAACATCCTGATCAACTGCGCTGGCGTCATCAGCACCAAGAAATTCGACGAGATTGATGACACCGAGTGGCGTCGCACCATCGACATCAACCTCAACGGTACCTTCACTATGATGAACGCCGTGTATCCGCACTTTAAGGCGGCCCATGCCGGCACTATCGTCAACGTGAGTTCCGTTGCGGGCAAGATCGGTGGCGGCCTGCTCGGCACAGCCGCCTACGCCAGCTCCAAGGCCGGTGTTAACGGTCTAACCAAGGCAGTCGCCAAGGAAGGCGGCAAGTTTGGCGTCCGCTGCAACGCCGTGTGCCCGTCACTTACCCTTACCGATATGACCTCGATTCTCTCTGACGAGAACTCTCAGCGCATCATCAACGGTATTCCTCTGGGCCGCGCCGCCCAGGCCAGCGAGCCTGCGCAGATGGTGCTGTTCTTCGCTTCCGACCTCGCCAGCTTCGTGAACGGCGAGATCGGCGACTGCGACGGCGGCATCGTCCTGGACGGGTAATACCCCACGACGATTATTCGGCGACGGTTCCTGCGACTCGGGACCGTCGCCTTCTTTCTGACATAGGCGCGTGCGGCTACGATTCGCATGCATCCAAAGGAGATATATATGAGTGAATCGACTGCGGTGGAGGCGCCGGCGGCAAAGGAGCCGTTCTTTAAGATGTCCTCCATCCCGGGTGCCAATATTTTGGTGCCGCTTTTGTTGGGCTGCCTGCTCAACACGCTGTTCCCCGACCTGTTCAAAACGCTCGGCAGCTTTACGCTCGGCATGACCCAGCAGGGCGCAGGCCCGCTTGTTGGCGCTTTTTTGCTCATCGTCGGTACGACGATTTCGTTTAAGAGCGCTCCTGCCGCCGCTGCCCGCGGCGCCATCATCATCGCCGTCAAGCAGATCGTGGTCGTTGCCGTGTCGCTGCTCATCCTTTATGTATTCAACGACAACCTGTTTGGCATCTCTGCCATGGTGATGCTGGCCGCTTGCACCGGCGCCAACAACGCTATGTACGCTGGTCTGATGGGCACCATGGGCAATGAGGCCGAGCGTGGTGCCGTCGCAATCACCACGCTGGTTGTCGGCCCTCCGGTCACGATGATCGTGCTCGGCGCTGCCGGTCAGGCTCCGATCGGTTGGTCGCTCGTGGGCGCCATCCTGCCGATCGTCGTCGGCATTATTCTGGGTAACCTCTTCCCGAGCTTTAAGAAGATGATGGCACCGGCACTTTCCGCCATCATCGTGCTCGTCTTCTTTGCCATGGGCTCGACCATGACCTTTGGCCAGCTTATCAACGGTGGTCTTCCCGGCATCCTGCTCGGCGTGATCTGCTCGGTAGTCTTTGCAATTCCCGTCATCGCGGTCGATAAGCTCACGGGCGGTACGGGTGTCGCAGGTGCGGCCATTTCGAGCTGCGCCGGAGCCAATGTGGCCACGCCTGCTGCCATGGCAAGCGTCAACGAGGCCATGTACGGCGGCGCGGTGCTCGCGACGGCTACGGCGCAGGTTGCAGCATGTGCTATCGTGACGGCCATTTTGACCCCGCTGGTCACCAGCTGGTGCTACAAGCATTTTGAGGGTCAGGGCCACAGCAAGGCAACGACCGACAAGGCCGCCGCAGCCGCCTAATGCCAAGCGGCAATCAAAGCTAAATAACTAACCATGCCACAGGGCGGTCCCGGGGGAAATCCCGTGGCCGCCCTGCAGTTTCTGCGGGGTCTCTGGGGCACTTTACCCTGCTAAAACTGGCATAACAGCTAGAGTGAACGTCGTACAAAGGCAAGGAAATATACCAAACAAATCGGTGAACGGTAGTTGCTCGCGCTCGCATTTCCTGCGGATTTGTTAAAAACGCCCTAATGGTATAAAAAAAGAAACATATAACAGCCCTGATGAAGGGGGTGGCTATGTTATCCTTCACAGACGGGTGAAATCTTGGGTTTAGGGTTGCAAGACCAAGGTGAATAAACGTTTTTCCCTGTGCTAATGTGCGGCGGAAAGCGAATGAAGCCGGTCATGCAGGTCTAACATTCAAGAATTCAATAAGCAGCGGTGTGAGAGAGCGCCGCATTACACGTAACTAGGAGCGTGGTTACACAATGCAGGAGGCATGGGAAGGCTTCAAGGAAGGCATCTGGACGGGAGAGGTTGACGTCCGAGACTTCATCCAGAAGAACTACACCCCCTACGAGGGCGACGAGTCGTTCCTCGCCGGCCCGACCGAGCGTACCAAGGAGCTGTGGGGCGAGGTTCTCGACCTGCTGCTCAAGGAGCGCGAGCAGGGCGGCGTCCTCGATATGGACACCAAGACCGTCACGGGTATCGTGAGCCACCCCGCTGGCTACATCGATAACGCCCATCGCGACAAGGAGACCATCGTCGGCCTCCAGACCGACAAGCCGCTCAAGCGCGCGCTGCACGTCAACGGTGGTATCCGCATCGCTTGCCAGGCTGCCAGCCAGCACGGCTACAAGATCGACGAGAACGTTGTCGAGCGCTACACCTTCGAGCGCAAGACCCACAACGCCGGCGTCTTCGATGTCTACACCCCCGAGATGCGCGCCTGCCGTTCGGCCCACATCATCACCGGTCTGCCCGATGGCTATGGCCGCGGCCGCATCATCGGCGACTACCGTCGTGTCGCCCTGTACGGTGTCGACTACCTGATCAAGGACAAGGAGGCCCAGAAGGCTTCCACCCCGACGGTCATGACCGCCGACAACATCCGCGATCGTGAGGAGCTGCAGGAGCAGATCCGCGCCCTCGGCGAGCTCAAGATGATGGCCGAGACCTATGGCTTCGACATTTCCAACCCTGCTACCAACACGCAGGAGGCCATCCAGTGGATGTACTTCGCCTACCTCGCTTCCGTCAAGGAGCAGAACGGCGCCGCTATGTCCATCGGCCGTACCTCTACGTTCATCGACATTTACGCTGAGCGCGACCTTGCCAACGGTACCTTCACCGAGGAGCAGATCCAGGAGTTCGTGGATCACTTCATCATGAAGCTCCGCATGGTCAAGTTTGCCCGTACCCCCGAGTACCAGGCCCTGTTCACCGGCGATCCGCAGTGGGTCACCGAGTCCATCGGCGGCATGGGTGTCGACGGCCGTACGCTCGTTACCAAGATGAGCTACCGCTACCTGCACACGCTCGAGAACATGGGCACCAGCCCCGAGCCCAACATGACCGTTCTGTGGTCGACCCGTCTGCCCGAGAACTTCAAGAAGTTCTGCGCCAAGACTTCTGTCGCCAGCTCCTCGATCCAGTACGAGAACGACGACCTCATGCGCGTTTACCACGGCGACGACTACGGCATCGCCTGCTGCGTGTCCTCCATGCGCATCGGCAAGGAGATGCAGTTCTTCGGCGCTCGCGCCAACCTGGCCAAGTGCCTGCTGTACGCACTCAACGGCGGTGTTGACGAGGTCTCCAAGAAGCAGGTCGGCCCCAAGTACCGCGCCGTCGAGGGCGATACGCTCGATTACGACGACGTTGTGGCAAAGTACAACGACATGATGAAGTGGCTCGCTGGCGTGTACGTCAACTCGCTGAACATCATTCACTACATGCACGACAAGTATTGCTACGAGCGCATCCAGATGGCTCTGCACGACAAGCACGTGCATCGCTGGTTCGCTACGGGCATCGCTGGCCTTTCCGTCGTGGCTGACTCCCTGTCCGCCATCAAGTACGCCAAGGTCCACCCCGTCCGTGACGAGAACGGCATCATCGTCGACTTCGAGACCGAGGGCGAGTTCCCCAAGTACGGTAACGACGACGACCGCGTCGACCAGATCGCTCACGACGTTGTGCACCAGTTCATGGAGTACATCCGCATGAACGACACCTACCGCAACTCCGTGCCCACGACCTCGGTTCTGACCATCACCTCCAACGTCGTGTACGGCAAGAAGACCGGTTCTACGCCTGATGGCCGCAAGGCTGGCCAGCCCTTCGCCCCGGGTGCTAACCCCATGCACAAGCGCGATAGCCACGGCGCCATCGCTTCGCTGTCTTCGGTTTCCAAGCTCCCGTTCCGCGATGCTCAGGACGGCATCTCCAACACCTTCTCCATCATCCCGGGCGCGCTCGGCAAGGAGGACCAGGTGTTCTTTGGCGATATCGATCTTGATCAGCTGGGCGAGTAACTATTGTTAGTGCTATACTAACAATAACGATTACTGATTGGCGCGCCGGTTTCGGCCGGCGCCTATCGATCGAAGGAGACACATTATGAAGGTTTCTGAAGTTTCCGAGACTCAGGCCGATAACCTGGTCCACATGCTCGACGCTTACGCCGAGAAGGGTGGCCACCACCTGAACATCAACGTCTTCAACCGTGAGACGCTGCTCGACGCTCAGGCTCACCCCGAGAAGTACCCGCAGCTGACCATTCGCGTTTCCGGCTACGCCGTGAACTTCCACACGCTCACCAAGGAGCAGCAGGACGAGGTCATTTCGCGTACCTTCCACAACAAGTTCTAAAGGGGTTTAACTCCCGCAGGATCGCCGGGGCTGTTTGGGCTACCTCCCAAAACGTCCTCGGACATGCAAGAAGCCCTCGCTGCGCACTTCGTGCGGCGAGGGTGCAGGACTTTGAACGTAGCTTCATCGAATCGCTGCAACTGAATCATCA
>URVD01000047.1 GCA_900551195.1 uncultured Collinsella sp. | reverse complement strand
AGAAAAAGCGAAGCGAGTTGAGCGCCCGTTCGCAGAGCTGCACCTCGTCAAACAGGATGAAGGCGGTTTCCTTGCGAATGGGGGTGCGTTTATAGTCTGAAATTCGCGCCACGATGGTGTCAACGTCGTCGGTGGGACAGTCGAACAGCGGAGCAATCAGTTCAAGATCGGTCTGAAAGTCGAGTTTGACAAACGCATCGCCGGCGATTCGCCTGCCGATTTCCTCGGCAGCGTACGTTTTGCCTACGCGTCGCGCACCACGGATGAGGAGGGGGCGTGAGGCGTCCTTTGTCGCCCATGATTCGATAACGGATTCGATTGATCTGCGCATGGGGCCACCTTTCCGATTTCGTGTACTTCAGATACATAGTTTAGTACGATTTCGTGTACTTAAAATACACGAAATCGTAGAAAAGCGTGTATCTGAAATACACGAAATTGCACTGCCGGAGCTTGCAGGCGGATAAACACTACTAGTATGGGACGGTTTTCACTGGTTGCTCGCCACCTTGGGCTGTGTTCGTCCCTATGCCTGCATCCGGGGCTGTGCTGATTGACGACGGCGCTCCCAGCGGGCGAGCTTGATCGTCACTAGCGCAAGCGCCCAGGCTACGAGCGAGAACGCAGCGCCCACGGCACCCACGTACGCAATGCCAATTCCGTTTACCACGGCGCCGCCCACTGCGGTGCCAAACGAGATACCGACGTTAAACGCCATGGGCTCAACCGAACTCGCGAGCACCATCGACTTGGGATGGCGGCTGCGCGCCACGTCCATAAAGTGTGTGATGCACGACACCGAGAACAGGTACATGAGCATCGCCAAGCTAAAGACAAAGACCAGCGCGAGCGGCATGGTGCCGCCCACGGCAAACAGCCCGAGCAACGCCGCAGCCTGCAGCACAAACGTCACAAGCAGTGCCTTCATGCCAAAACGTGCGTCGATCCATCCGCCCAGGATGTTCGAGATCAGGCAGAACACGCCGTAGGCCATAAGCGTGGTACTGGCTTCGACCGTGCCCATGCCCAGCACCTGCTCCAGATAGGGCGTCACATAGCCGTAAAACACATAGACCGATCCCACGCCAAACAAAAAGATGAGCATGCCGGTGATGATGCTCGGTTCGCGTAGCAGACCCGCCTGCTCGCGGAAGGTAGCGGGTTCGTCGGTCTGTCCGGCGCGCGGCATAAACACCACGAGCGCGGCGCAGATCAGAACGGCAAAGGCCAGCGTGCCGTACATGGCAACGTGCCAGTCGAGCGTGTCGGCCACAAACTTGCCGATCGAAGTGACAAAGACCATTGCTACGGAAAACGCACCATATACCACCGAGATGGCAAGCGAAGTTTGCTGCGGGGACAGCAGCTCGGGGATGTACGTCACGCCCACGGCGAGCAGTGCGCCCGAGACGGATCCCAGGACAATGCGCGAGATAAACAGTACCTGGAAGTTGGGCGCCAACGCCATGACCAGATTGCCGAGCACAAAGATAATGCTGTAGCACACGAGCAGCTGGTAACGACGGAAGCGCCCCGTGCTGAGCGCAAGCACCGGCGTCGCGATAGCGTAGACCAATGCAAAAACGCTGATGAGCTGGCCCGCAGTGGCAAGCGATATGCCGAGTTCCGTCGCCAAGTCACTTTCGATGCCGATGACCACGAACTCCGAGCAGCCGAGCGAGAAGCCCAGCAGCACGAGCAGCGCCAGGCAGAGCTTGGTGCGCGCGGGGGAGAGCGCGGCGGCGGTTGACTTACTTTTAGGCGTGGTTGCGGCGGTCAAGGTTGTCACTCCAATGTCGCATGAATAAGCGGGATTCAATCCCTGCAACTCTAACAGAATGTGTCAGGTGCCTGCCCCCTTTGTCGCAGGCTGCGCTTGCCTGTATAGTCGCAATACAGGCGAAGATGGTCTCAGGTACATCGCGGGCGACAGGAGATCCCATGGGTATGCACACGACAAAGGTTGCAGTGGGCGAGGGCAAGTTTGCGCTCGAGGCCCAGCTGACGGTGACACCGCGAGGCATGGCGGTGTACGCCTGCTCGCCGGAGTTCGCGCACCTGGGCGCCACGGCGCAGGCCATTCCTCGCCCCGAGCCCGGCCGTACGGCGACGGTGAGCATCCTGGCCGTTCCGTGCCATCGAGACGAGATCCCGGCGCACGATATTGCGGCGGCGCTGGCCACGCGCTTTGGCGTGCCGGTCGTTGCGAGCACGGGCTTTCATGTTGAACAGGCGAGCGGGGGCGACCTGCAGCGCGTGCTCGACACCACCAAGGAGCTCATCGCCGCGCTCGAGGAGGCCGCAGCCCGCATTCTGCGCGCCGGCTGGGATAAGGGCGGCGCAGGCGCCGAGGTCGTGGCGGTCGATGTCGCGACCGGCGAGGCGCTTGGCCCCGTCGACCGCATCGAGGCCCATGCCGGTGAGGGCATTCTGCATCAGGCATTTCTGACGCTTCTGGTCGAGGGCCAGGGCGAAGACGCACGCCTGCTGCTCTGTCGTCGCAGTCCGCTCAAACGCCTGTGGGGCGGGGTGCTGGCCGATAGCTGTGCCGGCCATCCGCTCCCCGGGGAAGACGTCGCGGCCGCCACGGCACGTCGCATCAACGAAGAGCTTGGCATCACGCGCGAGCCCGATCAGCTCAAGCACCTCGGACACGTGGTGTACCGCGAGGACCACGGCGACGGCCGCTGCGAGTGCGAATGGTGCGAGGTCTACCTTGCCCATGTTGAGCCGGGCGAGCTGCATATCAACCAAGAGGAGATCTCGGAAGTGCGCCGCGTGGCCCCGTCCGAGCTTAAAGGCTACCTGCAGGGTCACCCCGAGCAGCTGGCCCCCTGGCTTCGCGAGGCCCTCAGCGACCCATCCATCCGTACGGATCTCGCTATGTGAAACAAAAGACAGTCCCTTTGCCACATCCAAACCGTCACAACATTCGATGAAAATCTCGAAAACGAGGAAAAGCGTCGAATGTTGTGACGGTTTTTGCCCAGAGGATCGCTTCTCATCCAAAAATCCCGCTTGACTGTATTGCCACAACACAGCGCAACGTAAGGGGTGTCCGATAACGGGCGCCCCTTTTTAAGTGGCAACGTGGCCGCGAATCCGGAGCGCCCCCAACAAGAAAGGTGGGGAGATGGAAGCGGAAAAGAAGGCGTTTAAGATCACCAAGCGCGAAATTGGCTTTGTGCTGGGTATCGTTGTCTTTTTGCTGGTGAAGTTTCTTCCTTTGGCGGAGCTGAGCTCGACGGTCGAGCTCACGGTCGGCGCTCAGACCTGTCTGGCACTGACGCTCGCCACGGTGGTGTTCTGGGCATGTGGCGTGGCGCAGCCGGGCTTTGTGGGCCTGCTCTACTGCGCGCTGCTCGTTCTGTTCAAGGTGTGCGTGGACGACACGGGCGCCGCGAGCATCTCGGCGACAGTCGCCTCCACGTTTAGCTCGTGGACCAAAGCCACCATGTGGCTCGTCATTGGTGCCTACCTCATCGCCAGCGCGGTCAAGGAGTCGGGCCTGGGCGAGCGCATCGCCTATGCGTTTATGCTCAAGTTCGTGCGCGATGCCAAGTCGCTCATCATCTCAATCTTCGCGCTCACCTTTGTGCTGTCGCTGCTGATCCCGCATCCGTTCCCCCGCGCCTTCCTCATCCTCGCCGTCGTCTCGGTCATTGCCGAGTCCGCCGGCTACGGTGACGACGACCGCGGCAAGCTCGGCTTCCTCGTGTTTGCCGCTGCTGCCCCGGGCTCCATGTTCTTCCTGACGGGCGACTCCACGCTCAACCCGCTCGTCGCGCAGTACAGCGCCGAGGCCGGCGGCATGAGCCCGTCCTTTGTCGACTGGTTCCTGTACATGAGCGTGCCCATGCTGGTCGCGCTGCTGTGCACCCTGTTCCTGGGCCTCTTCCTCTTTAAGCCCAGCAAGGAGCTCGTCTACGATCGCGAGCAGATCGTGGCCAAGCAGGCTGCGCTCGGCAAGCTCTCCGTCAAGGAGATCCGCACCATCGTGTGGCTTATCATCGCCATCGCGCTGTGGCTCACCGTCTCGGGCGATTACATCGGCTGGGTCACCCTGGCCATCGGCGTCTGCCTCGCCATGCCCATCATCGGCGAGGTCCTCACCCCCGCCAGCTGGAATGCCGTCGACATCAAGTCCCTCATGTTCCTGACGGCCGCCATGGCCGTGGGCTCCGTGGGCGGTGCCACCGGCATGAACGCCTGGATCGCCGATGTCGTGCTTCCCAGCTCCGTGCCCGAGAACATCTTCCTGTTCGCCCTGCTTGTCGCCGCGCTTTCCATGATCATCCACATGTTCATGGGCTCGGTCATGGCCGTGCTCGGCGTGTGCGTGCCGGCGTTCATCAGCTTTGCGGCCGGCTCCAGCGTGAGCCCGCTCGCCGTGGCGCTCATCGTCTTCACGTCCATCAACATCCACTACATCCTGCCGTTCCATAACCTGCCGATCCTTATCGGCGAGGGCAAGGACGCTGGCGGCTACACCTCCAAAGAGGCTATGCGCATGGGCATTCCCCTCACTGCGGTCGTCTTTATCGTCGTGCTGGTCGAGGCCGCCTGGTTCCACCTCTTTGGCCTGATGTAAGCAGTCGAGTGCTTGGCTGTAATTAGCCGAGTGCTTGAACTGCGAGTGCCCGAGCGCCCCATCTATGAGCGCTGCGGCCCCATTACGTTACCAAGCCGGCGGCACTCCCGCCGCCGGACACTCTCCCGAAAGGAGCACGCTATGTCCACTACCGATGCTTCCCAGATCCACGATCTGCGCTCCGCGCTCGACTTTTTGCGCGAGATGCCGGGCCAGCTGCTCGAGACCGACACCCAGGTCGACGCGGACGCCGAGGTCTCGGGCGTCTATCGTCGCGTCGGTGCCGGCGGCACCGTTATGCGTCCGACCAAAGAGGGCCCGGCGATGGTCTTCAACAACGTCAAGGGCTTTGACGATGCCAAGGTCTGCATCGGCATGCTTGCCAGCCGCAAGCGCGTTGCCGCCCTGCTCGACCTCGACGAGGAGCACCTGGGCCTCGAGATCGGCAAGCGCTTCGAGAACCTGATCGCGCCCGAGCAGATCGCCGAGGGTGCGCACGTCGACTGCCAAGAGGTCGTGTACAAGGCGACCGACGAGGGCTTTGACCTGCGCAAGATCGTTCCCGCTCCCACCAACACGCCCGTCGACGGCGGCCCCTACATCACCATGGGCCTCGCTTATGGCACGAGCCCCGACGGCTCCCAGTCCGACGTGACCATCCACCGCTTCTCCTGCGTCGACAAGGACAAGCTCGCCATGTGGATCACTCCGGGCAGCCGTCACCTTGGCGCGTTCTTTGACGAGTACTGCCAGCGCGGCGAAGACATGCCCATCTCCATCTCCATCGGTCTGGACCCCGCCGTGTACATGTGCTGTGGCTTCGAGGCGCCAACCACGCCGCTCGGCTTTAACGAGCTGCAGATCGCCGGCGCCCTGCGCGGCCACGCCGTCGAGCTTGCCGACTGCGTCACCGTTCCGCAGAAGTGCATTGCCAATGCCGAGTACGTGCTCGAGGGCTACCTCATGCACGACGAGACCATCAACGAGGACGTCAACGGCCACGGCTACGCCATGCCCGAGTTCCCCGGTTACACCGGTGGCGCCAAGGTCTGCCCGGTGATCAAGATCACCGCCGTCACCACGCGTGTCAACCCCATTATGGAGAGCTGCATCGGCCCTTCGCACGAGCACGTGTCCATGGCCGGTATCCCCACCGAGGCTTCCATCTACAAGATGGTCGAGACCGCCATCCCGGGCCGCCTGCTCAACGTCCACGCTGCACCCTGCGGCGGCGGCAAGTTCGTTGCCATCATGCAGTTTAAGAAGTCGAGCAAAAATGACGAGGGCCGTCAGCGCAACGCCGCCATGCTCGCCTTCTCGGCATTCTCCGAGCTCAAGCATGTGATCTTGGTTGACGAGGATGTCGACATCTTTGATATGAGCGACGTGATGTGGGCCATGACCACGCGCTTCCAGGCCGACGTCGACCTCATCACCATCCCCGGCTGCCACTGCCACGTGCTCGACCCGTCCAACGACCCTGCGTTCGACCCCACGATTCGCGAGCACGGCATCGCCTGCAAGGCCATCTTCGACTGCACGGTTCCGTTCGACCTCAAGAAGAATTTCATTCGCTCGCAGTTCATGGAGATCGACACAGACAAGTGGGCCAAGGAGATTGCTTTCTAGTAAGTAGCCCTACCAAGTAGTTAAGGAGCCGTCATGCCTGAGTCTTCTGTCCGTCCCCGTCGCATTGTCGTTGGCGTGTCTGGCGCCAGCGGTGCCGCGCTGGGCCTTGAGTGCCTCAAATGCCTGCGTCAGGCCGGTGCCGAGTCGGCGCTTGTCGTCACGCGCGGGGGAGAGATCACCATCGAGCAGGAGCTCGGCATGACGCTCGACGAGTTTGCCACGCATGCCGATGTGGTCTACGACAACAAGAACATCGGCGCCGCCATCGCAAGCGGCACCTATCCGGTCGACGGCATGATCGTGGCCCCGTGCTCCATGAAGACGCTCGCCGGCATCGCGAGCGGCTACAGCGACAATCTGTTGCTGCGTGCGGCCGACGTGCAGATGAAAGAGCAGCGCCGCCTGGTGCTCATGGTGCGCGAGACGCCCTTCAGCGCCATTCATGTCGACAACATGGCGCGCCTGGCGCGCGTACCGGGCGTCATGCTCATGCCGCCCATGCTCACGTTTTACAACGGCCCCGCCACGCTCGATGACGCGGTGCATCACATCGCCGCCAAGGCGCTCGAGGCCGTCGGCGTGTCATGTGCAAACTATAAGCGCTGGTCATAGGCGTCTTTAGGGTAGGATACGAGGAGTGTTTGAGCCCGCTGCCCCTGTGGGCGGCGGGCTTTGTGCGCTAAAAGGATGTGTCAGGAGGACTTATGCAGACGGGCATGTATGCGATTAGCGAGATGGCGAGCTTGTTCAATGTTTCGCGCCAAACGCTCATCTACTACGACAAGATCGGTCTGTTTAAGCCCGCCGTGGTGAACGAAAAGGGCTACCGTTTCTATTCGCCCACGCAGATCCCGCTCATGCGTCTGATCTGCATGCTGCGCGACCTAGGGCTCGAACTCGACGAGATTGACCGCCTGACCTCGACGTTCGACATTGGCGAGATGACCGATCACCTGCGCTCGCGGGTGCAAGCGCTCGATGAACAGATCGCCGGCCTCAAAGCCGAGCGCGCGAGCGTGCAGGAGCGCCTGAACTTTTACGACGAGGCGGTTTACTGGCGCGAGCGCGAGGGCAGGCCGGAGCTCAAGCAGTTTGAGCGTCGCTACGTGGTCTTTGAGGAGTTTCCAGGCGATATCGAGCGCGGCCGCTCGATGCTTCACCCCACGCTCATGCGGGCCATCCTGCGCATGCGTGCGTTGACGGGCACGCGCCCTATGCGCGGCTGGGGTGCCATGCTGCGTCGTGAGGCGCTGCATTCCGACGACCCTATCGCCGGCGCGGGCTCCTTTGCCGTGCTGCCGCGCGGTGCCGAGGAACTGCTGCCGAGCGATCCCGCCGAGCTGGCAGAGATCGGCATCGAAGTGCTGCCCGAGGGCACATACCTGTGCATGAGCCGCTGGGGTATGCCGTACGAGCCCGAGGGCATCCGCGCCATCGTTGCCTGCATGGACGAGCACGCGCTCCAGCCCGTTGGCAACGCTTTCGACTTTTGCTACCTCGATACCACGAGCTACGACGAGTCCCACCAAGAGGACTTTTGCTGCATCCAAATCCCTGTTACCCTCCAGATGTGACAAAGGGACAGTCCCTTTGTCACATTCGTGGTGTGGCTGCTGCCCAAACCGTCACAACATTTGATGAAAATCTCGAAAACGAGGAAAAGCGTCGAATGTTGTGACGCTTTTCCTGTCTGTGCCGGCGAGCTCCCGTGCCATCTGGGGGTATAAGGCTGGCAAGTGTTTATTTGCGAGGCTTAAGGGGCGCCCCGTATGGATATCGATAACTTTGAATGGTGGTATAGCGAGGGCGAGGCTCCGGACGAGGAGTGGGACGAGCCCGCGCCGCGTGACGTGTCGAGCGACGAGGACGAGGCCGGCAACGATGCTGCTGTCGAGCCTGACGCCGCCTCCGATGCCGCCGAGCCCCTGACCTTTGAGCAGGCTTGGGCCCAAGCCGAGGCCGATGAAGCTAAGGTCGATGCCACGGCCACACTCGGTGAGCCGGCGGACATGTCCATCTCGCCGGCCAAGATCCCGCAGCCGCGCCATAACATCGACCCCGGCAGTACGGCATCCTTCAGCATTCTCGACGTGCCCTCGCAGGGTGCCCAAGCACCCGCGCCCACACGTCGCCCCGACCTGGCTCGCGAGGAGGACGCGGGCCGTCGCTCTCCGCTCGGCCCCATCCTCATCGCCTTCATGGCCGGCGTTATCGCATGCTCGGTAATTGGAAACGTCTGGAGCCATGTTGAACAACAACGAAAAGACGCCGCCAAGGTCGAGATGTCCGTCGAACAATCGCTCAGCCGCACGCGCTCGGTGCATGTATCGGTCGAGGTCAAGGACGGCGCGACGTGGGACACCGCGCGCGGCGACAGCCAGATGCTCGTCCATATCGTGGGTCGCACGCTCAAGGGGCAAGCGATCGACGAGTACCAATACGTCAATTCCGAAGGTGACGGTATCGAGCTCAAGCCCGGCGACTACGAGCTCACGGTCGATGAGCCGCCCGTCGCCACCGACGGCACGCGTTACCGTGCCTCAAAGCGCATGGTTCCCGTGAGCTTTAACTCGCAGGCGCCCGATACGGTCGACAGCACGCCGCAGGGCGGGTTCGACCTTTACGCAATCGTTCAATAACTGTGCCTGTCGCTTCTCCTTGCCGTCAAGAGTGGGACAATAGCCCTCGACACCGTTGTTTACTATTGGAGGAAGTAGCATGTCCACCGTCACTACCATCAAGCGCGGCGGCCTCACCGCGGCCATCGATTCCATGGGCGCCCAGCTCACGAGCCTTGCCCTCAACGGCAACGAGTATCTGTGGCAGGGCGACCCGGCCTTTTGGGGCAAGCATGCGCCTATCCTGTTCCCCATCGTGGGATCGCTGCGCAACAACATGGCGACATCTGCGGCCGGCACCTGCGAGATGCCGCGCCATGGACTCGCTCGCATCGTCGAGCACAAGTTGGTCGAGGTTTCGGAGGACGGCTCCTCGGTAACGTACGAGATCACTGACACGCCCGAGTCGCTCAAGGCGTTCCCGTTCCACTTTAAGCTCAACATGACCTATGCCCTGACCGGCGACGCCACGCTCACGCAGACCTTTGCCGTCACCAACACCGGCGACGTGGCCCTGCCGTTCTCGGTGGGCGGTCATCCTGCATTCAACGTGCCCGCCCCCGGTGCCGAAGACGAGGCGTTCGAGGATTACGAGCTGGCGTTTACCGAGGCTTGGACTAACGAGGCCCCCATCATCACGCCCGACGGTCTTATGACGTTCGAGGGCAGCTACAAGGCTCCCGATAACTCGGACGTGCTGCTCATCACGCACCGCAGCTTCGATAACGATGCCATCATGTTCACCGATGTCCCGGGTTCCACGCTCACGCTGCGCGGCCGCAAGTCGGGCCACGGCGTCAAGATCGACTTTGAGGGCTTTAAGTACATCGGCGTGTGGTCTGCCGCCAACGACGCCCCGTTTGTGGCGCTTGAGCCTTGGACCGGCCACACCACCATGGACACCGAGGACGACGTCTTTGAGCACAAGGTCAACACCATTACCTTGGCACCGGGTGAGACGGACGTTCGCAGCTTTAGCGTTACCCTGCTCTAGAGGTTCCGCCGTTCTAACGAACGACGGACCGGTCGACGCTGCGCGCCACCCAGAGCGACAATTTGTCATTCAAAAGGCAAGGCATGACCAGAAGGTCTATGCCTTGCCTTTTTCATGCCAACTTGTTCGC
>URVD01000046.1 GCA_900551195.1 uncultured Collinsella sp. | reverse complement strand
CCCGGCGCTTGTTCGTTCTACTTGTCGCCATCTTTCACGGGCGAGTTCTTTTGGTTGCGACGGTTACTCCAGGTCACGTTGTGTTCCTTGTAGTAATCGGGCGCCTCGTTGCCGCTCGCGCTAATGGGGTCGTTGCCGGTCAGGGTGTCGGCAATATCCTGCACGAATTTAATGAACAGGCTCGAGTCGTCGGTCTCGGACGAATCAAAGTCAAAGCCAAACTCCACCGCACCGCCGATGATCTTGTCCACGCACTCCGGGTCGTCGCCGTCCAGCCAAATGACCACGGTGTACTTGTCCACATCGCCCACGCGAAAGTTCTTGTGGCTAATGGTCGTCACCACGTCCTTGGACGCAAACGGCTCGGTGTTGGGCTCGGGGCTGCCGTCGGCCGTTGCCGCCGCATAGGTGGTGGGCTCGCCGTTGCGGTACACCCGCACGCGCGCCGCCTTCTCCACGCCCTTGCTGGCGCTGACCACCTTGAGCTTGGCGCTGTAGCCCAGATCGGTCTTGCCGGCGTTGCGGATATAGAAGGTGTACGCCACATAGTTCTTGCCGTTGTGGCTGCCGTCGATGTTATCCAGGTTGTCGGGCAGGTCGTCGGCAGCGATATTGGTGCCGTTGTCCACGGCGTCGGCCGCCAGGCGCGCGGTGGCGTTGTTAAAGTCGCCATTGTCGGCAATGGCCACGCCGCGGCGGAACAGCTCCAGGCGGTTGAGGTTGATGGTGAAGTTACCCATGTTTTCCTGCATAAACGACAGGGCAAACAGCACGCCAAAGGCAAGCGCCAGCACCACGAGGGCTTTTTGTAGCTTGTCCATGCGCAGCAGCGCCGTGCCGATGCGCTCCATGCGGCGCTTGGGCATGTACATGGACACGACCGCGTCGGGGTCGATGTCGTCGAGGTCCTGGTCGGCCAGCGCCTGCTCCAGCTCCTCGATGCGCACCACGCCGCGCAAGTCGCGCTTGGGCTTGCGCTTGGGTTTGGGTTTGGGCTCGGACTGGCGCTCAGCCACGTCCTCGGCAGCTTGATCTTTGTTGTCGTTACGCTTGAACAGAGCCATGGCGATCAGATCTTATATTTGGTGCGAATGTAGCCGACATATTCTTTGACGAGCTCGCGCTCCATGTCGTCGGCGTAGCGGAACTGCAGGCCGCAGACGTTGCGGTACAGGCTGCCCTTGGGCGCGCGGCGCACCCAGCACACGATGCCCAGCTGCTCGGGCAGCTCGTGGCGCTCGCCCTGCAGGCGGATCGTGGGCATTTGCACGGCCAGGGCCTCGCCCACGTCGGGGTAATCGTTAAGGTAGATGGCCAGACCACCGGCCGAAACGTCGATGGTCATAGCGTCCTCGGGCTCGGAGGCGGCCGCGTTGTCGCGCTGGTAGGTAAGGCGCATGGCGACCTTAAAACGCTCGTCGCGGCGCTTGACAAAGGTGCGCTGCTCGGCGACTTTGCGCATTTTCCAGTAGGTGCGGATGCCTTTTTTCTCGACTGCCTCGGGATAGCCGGCGAGCACGAACGTCTCCTCGCCCACTTTGTATTGCAGCAGCAGCTTTTGGTTTTCGTCCATGATGAGCGGCTTGCCGGCGAGCATGGGCGCGCTCATAAGGAAGTACGCGTCGTCCAGGTTCTCTTTGTACGTGGCGAGCATGTTGAAGTCGGTTTTTTGGCCCATGGGCACGTCGAATGCCACCTGAAGCTTGGTCCCCGGCGTTATCTGTTGCTCTGCCATGTTGTCTCCCCCAGTCGCGGGCGCCGATATCATCGTCGTGCGCGATGCACATTGGGCTATTGTACCTGCTTTGCCGCAGGTTTCGATGTGCAGCGCGTGAAATGGCGGGATGCAGGGCGCGGGTGAACGCGCAGCTGCTCCGCGCGCGGCATTAATCTGACAGCGATGCATGCCCCCGACAGTCCGTCTGTCTATCTCTCAGCCATCTCTCATTTATCTCTCAGCTTAGAGATGAGTGAGAGATGAGAGACAAAAATGCCGTTATCGGTTCAAGCAAATCACGTTCGCGCAGGTAAACTCATGTATACGGGAACTTTGACTCGATCCCTAGCCACCTTGCAGCATTGTTATCTCTCATATTTATCTCTCATCTTTCAGCTATCTCTCGTGTTAGTGACAAATGAGAGACGAGAGATGCGTGAGTGATGGACGAGTGTGATTTTTTGGACGGTCGGAAAATCCCTCAAATAAAAAACGGGGCCGGCCTTACGCCGAGCCCCGTTTTCAAACGGTCAGTTAGTTATCCAACGCGCGAGCATAGCAGTCAACATTACGCCGCCGCGAACACTCCCAAGCCCGTTCCGATGATGCAGATTGCGAAGATGCCCAAGATGATCCAAATGGTCTTGACGCCCTTTTTATAGAGGGCAACGCAAGCGAACGTTGCCAGCAAGGGCAGCAGACCGGGGAAGATCGAATCGAACAGATCCTGCAGGACAATCTCCGAACCACCCACGTCAAAGGTCAAAGCCGTGGACAGCGAGACCTGTGCCGCAATCATGGCGCCGATAACGGTCATTCCGAGGACACCGGCAGCATGCGTCATGCGAGACATAAGGTTGCTCTCTTCGGACTGCTGCAAAAACTTGGTTCCCAAGTCGTAACCCAGATGGGCGGCGACGATACGCGTTGCAAAGTTAATCACGGAGTAGATGAGCGCGTACACGATGGGGCCGAGCGGGTTGCCCGTCGAAGCGATGCCAATACCAATACCGGCGGCAACCACGCGGAACGTACCCCAGTAGAACGAATCGCCGATGCCGGAAAGCGGTCCCATGAGGCCGACCTTCATGGCGTTAATCGAGGACGTGTCGAAGTTCTTATCGGCAGCCGCCTGCTCTTCCATCGAAACCGTTAGGCCGGCTACAAACGGAAGCACATGAGGCGTGATGTTAAAGAACTCGGTATGGCGATCGAGCGCCGCATAGTAATCGTCGTCGTTGGGATAGATCTTTCGCAGGGGCTTCTGAATGGTGTACATGAAGCCCATTGCCATCATCTTGTCGTACGACTGCGAGCACTGGCTCGTAAACTGCCGAAGGAACATGCTCCGATACATATCGGGAGTCATAATCGCGTCCTTCTTGGCCTCTTTGAGGTCGGTGTTCTGGATAGCCATTAGAAGTCCTCCTCTTCATCTGCAGCAACCGTCTGCGGACCGGACGAGCCCTCGCGGAAGGCCAGGAGCAGCGCGACGCAAATGGCAGCTGCGGCGACGCCGACCACGTCCATCTTGAGGTAGATGACCATAATGAAGCCCAGGAACAGCCAGGGAAGGAGCTTGTTATCGCCCATGGTCCTGATAAGAAGAGCGAAGCCGATGCAGACCATGACGCCGGACGCAACGTTGAGGCCGTCCATCACAAACTGCGGAATCGCGTTGAGCGCATTGTTGATAAGGTCGGCACCAAAGAACAGCGAGCCAAACACCAGCAGTGCAGACGGAATGCCAATCGACAGCGGCACGATGGTCAGATGGTACAGATTTGCCTTGGCAAGATCGCGATTTGCCAGAGCGGTCTCAATCTTCTTGCAGGCAAAGGCACCCGGAACGGCGTAGCAGAAGTTGCGCCACACCTGAAGGAAGACGGAGACGGGAAGGGCGAGCGCGACGGCAGTTGCCGTGCCCGTACCCGTAATGACGGCAAACGCGCAGCCAAGCACGCCGGAGGCATAGACCTCGGGAGGAACCGCCGCGCCGACCATGATGGCGCCCATGAACATGGACTCCAAAGCAGCGCCGACGATAACGCCCTGCTGGACATCGCCAAGGATCAAGCCGACAAACAGGCTCGTAAACAGCGGACGACCAAGCATCGTAATGCCAAATAATTGCTCGTCCATGGACGCAATAAATGCGACCAGTGCAACTAGAAGATACTGGACAACCATTTCGATCAACCCCAGAAACAGGTCTGCAGGCGAGGCATTCTGCGCAGCTCGCCTGCAGACAACCGCAGCAATTTGAGAGGATTAGTAGTTCATCTGGTGATAGTAACGACGCGTGGTGAGCGGGTGGTTACGGACGTGCTCGAGATGGCAGCTCAGACGCTCGGTGATGGTGTAGGTGACCATCGGGGAGACGATCTTGCGGAACTCGGGGTCGCTGAACGGCAGCTCGACCTCGGCGGTGTCAAACTTGTTCACGCGGACGTTGACGCCCTTCTCGTCGGCGAGCATGTGAGTGAAGTTGTCCACGCGGTCCATGAGCTTACGGGTGTCGTCCTCGCCGTAGAGCATGATGAGGCTCGTGCCCTCCTCGCACAGCTCGATGGTGCCGTGGAAGAACTCGGCGGCGTGGATGGACTTGGTCTTGATCCACTGCATCTCCTCGAGGATGCACATGGCGTAGTCGTAGGCTTCACCCCAGAGCATGCCGGAGCCAATCACCATGTGGTAATCGGTGTCCTTGAAGTCCTCGGCCATGGCGGCGCAGCGCTCGTCCTGAGCGTCCTTGGCCTTGATGAGGTACGGAGCAATGTTGCCGAACTCTTCCATGAAGGTGTCGTACTTGGGGAAGGCGCCGGCGTTCTTGAGGAAGCGGGCGACCAGCGTGATCTGGTAGGTGTAGATGGCCTCGCACAGAACGTCGTCCTCGGCGAAGCTGAAGAACTTGTAATCGGCGTACTCGGTGGCCGGGGTGTTGTCGTTGGAGACATACATCAGCGTGCGGGCGCCCTGCTCCTGGCAGAACTTGGCAGCCTCAATGATCTCGGGGGTGGTGCCGGTACGGGTGGAGAAGACGCAGACCGAATCCTTGTTGAAGGTCTTGGGCGGGCACGCGAGGAACTCGGCGGCGATCTCGCAGTGGACGTCGACGTCGGCCGTGGTGGTCTCGACCCAATACTTCATCGGGAGCGTGTGGGCCCAGGTGCCGCCGCAGCCAATGAAGAAGATGTTGGAATAACCCTGCTCGCAGACCTCGTCCACGGCAGCCTCAATCTGAGGACGGAGAGCGAGGGCATCGCTCACAACCTTCTCGTAACGAGGCTCATCGAAATTGAACATCCCTTACTCCTAACTCACTTGGATGAACCCTTCATTCATCCCATGACATTATAATACTTTATATAACTAACTATGCAAGAACTATTTCAAATTTTTTTGATTTTTCTTCAATAAAAAGCCCGCCGATCAAATGATCGACGGGCATAGGCATAGAGCATTGGTTCAATAAATGCCGAGCATCAACGTGTTTCCGGCTAGAAAACGTCCTTGGCAAACACCTTAGCGTCATTGGGGACCTGACGGATTTCGATGGCCACGCCATCGCCCAGGAGCTCTTGGATATGCTCGGCATCTTTCTCGGTCGCAAAGATCGCAGGGGTCGGATGAAGCGTGGTCTCAGGGGTCTTTCGAGTTCCGCCCAGATTGATCTCTTTGATGTCTTTGCAACCCTTAGCGAGACGATAGACATCTTCAATCGTCTCAGTGATGATAAACAGCGAATACTTGTCGGTAACGCCGCTGTTGAGCGCCTCGATAGCAGCGTCAACATCCTTGATGACGAGTTTAACGCCGTTGGGGCGGGCGAGCCTCAAGGCCGCCTTCCTCATGTCGTCTTTTGCCACAGCATCGCTGGCAAGCAAGATGCAATCTACATCCAAAGCGTGAGTCCAGGACATGGCAACTTGGCCGTGAATCAGTCGGTAATCAACTCTCGTAAGCTTAATCATCGTTATCATCTCCGCACGTGATAAAGGGAATGACAGGTGTGGCCCCTAGCAAGGGCTCGAACCAGAACTAACTAGAACTCTTCTTCCTCGGCGCCGGCAAGCATGTCCGCCGCCTCGCAAAGCTGAATAAACGAACGCGATCCCTCGACCGCGGCTTTGGCCTTGTCCGCATCCAGGGAGTCCAGCTGTGTAACCATTTCCACCAGCAGCGGCAAGTTCATTCCAGCGATTAACGTAAACGATCCGTCGGTCTGCCTCTGAATGAATTCGTTGTTTACAGAGCCGCCAAAGATGTCAGTCACGACAAACCAAGAGTCGGCAGGGTCCCTCGTCTCCATCCATGCATCAATCAACGCCGCGACGTCCCTTGAATCGTCATCGACATAGGCGCACAGGCACTCGATTCGGTCGTTGGTGCCCATCAGAATCTCCAGAGAGCTTTTCATGCCTTGGGCGAGATAACCATGACTCGCTAGCAATATCTTATTCATAGTTCTCCAATACCAATAGGACGTACTATATTGTCATAACAAAGTATATTAGCAATCTACCCTACGTGGTGTGTCTATTTTCCAAATCCGCGAACGGTAACAATTGGTCGGTAAATCGACCAATCTATCTCTAATTTACAAATAGAACTTCAGTCGCTCGGTGCAGTACACCTGACGGGAGATGAAAAGCGGCTCGCCACTTGGAGCATAACGTCTATCGACAAACAGAAGCAGCGAAGAGTCCAGCTCCACGTTAAGGTATGCCGCCTCGAGCTCGCTCGCATAGCAGACCTCGAGCGTACGCGTGTTGGGACCCATCTTGATCCCCTGGCGATCGAGTACCGCCATCAGTGAATCATCGAGGGACTCATGCTCCAAAAAAGAAAGCGCAGCGGAATAGCTATTGGTTTCCAGCATCGTGGGCTTGCCATCCACAAGGCGCAGACGACGGCTACGCAATACCTTTTGGGTATCGTCTACGCCCAGGAACTTCGCGTCTCGCAGACTTGGGAAGTCCCAGCCCATTTCGAGAACCCTGGTAGACGCCTGTTTGCCCGCAAGCTGGCACGAATGGGTAAAGCTCTCACGGTCGTCCGCGGCATACATCTGCGTGTCCGACGAAACGAACGTGCCCTTGCCGCGGGCCCTCTCAACAAGCCCAGCATCTTCCATTTCTTTAATTGCGGAGCGAACCGTTATTCGGCTCACACCAAATTGCTCGATAAGCTCCGCCTCGGTCGGAAGCTTATCTCCCGGGCGGTACGTGCCGTTGGCGATTGAATCAGAAAGCGCACGAACAATCTGTTTGTACAGGGGGATAACGCTATTTGCCTCAACCATATCAACCATACCTTTACAAGGAATCAGCAGCCTATAGATAAATGACTTATATTGTATTAGAACTTTTTAGCACTCCACGCCATTTCCTATAATGTTTTAGCAAACGAGGGGTTATTTTGCGTAAGCGGTGTAGAGTCCATCCATTTCCGCATACAGCTTCAATCTGATGGCGGTATATGCATCCGATAAGCCGATTGATTTTTATCTTCTACCTGTCTCACATTCATCCCTCGTCGTAGAGATGCATGTGAGGTGAGAGATACGTACTTGACGCGCGAGCGTGGATATTTGGACGGTTTTTGGGCTTTTGGCGGCCGATTTCGTCCGAAAATCCACGCTCATGCGGCAGACGTCCGAATTTCCACGCTCGTGTGCCAGAAAATCCACGCTCATCCGGCAGATTGGTCGAAGGCCCCATATGGGTATACTCTCGGGGATTCGACTCGATTCGCCCCCGCTGGGGCGTCAAAGGAGACTGCATATGCCCACCACCTCAACCGACCCGCGCGCCGCTGCTGCTGCACTTCTGGTGCCCGGAACCACCTGCCA
This sequence comes from uncultured Collinsella sp., assembly GCA_900551195.1. Lineage (GTDB taxonomy): Bacteria > Actinomycetota > Coriobacteriia > Coriobacteriales > Coriobacteriaceae > Collinsella. The sequence goes on along the minus strand of URVD01000046.1, from coordinate 2,621 downwards.
CGGCTTTACCGTCGAGCGCTGCGAGACCGTGCCCGAGCTCGACGCAGACGCTTACGTGCTGCGCCACGCCGCCTCGGGCGCGCGCCTGCTGTACCTGGCGTGCGACGACGAAAACAAGGCCTTTGCCATTGGCTTTAAGACGCCGCCGGCCGATTCCACCGGCGTGTTCCATATTCTTGAGCACTCGGTGCTGTGCGGATCGGCCAAGTTTCCCGTCAAGGAGCCGTTTGTCGACCTGATCAAGAGCTCAATGCAGACGTTCCTCAACGCCATGACCTACCCCGACAAGACCATCTACCCCGTTGCCACCACCAACGAACAGGACCTCTACAACCTGATGGACGTGTACCTGGACGCGGTGTTCAACCCGGCCATCTATACCAAGCCCACCATTTTTGAGCAGGAGGGCTGGCACTACGAGCTGGACCTGCCGGAGGGCGCTGGCGGCGACGGCAGCTCCGCGAGCCTGCGCGAAGGCACGCTGCGCTATAACGGCGTGGTGTTCAACGAGATGAAGGGCGCGCTGTCCGACCCCATGAGCGTGCTGGACGACGCCGTCAACGCCGCGCTCTATCCCGACACCGCCTATGCGCATGAGAGCGGCGGCGACCCGCGCGCGATTCCCGCGCTCACCTACGAGCAGTTCCTGGACACGCACGCGCGCCACTACAACCCCTCCAACTCCTACATCACGCTCTACGGCGACCTGGACGTGGACCGTGCCCTGGCCTTTTTGGACGAGCGCTACCTGTCGCAGTCGAGCGCCGCGAGCCGCCGCATGGACGCAGCCGTCGCCGCCGGCGAGGACCCGTCCGCGCTGGCACCCAATCCGCTGGGCGTGCAGACGCCCGTGACCTGCGAGTACAAGCGCGTCGAGATGGCCACCACGCCCGAGAACGCCCTGGTGGGCCTGGGCCTTGTGCTGGGCAGCGCGCTCGACCGCAAGCGCACGATCGCGGCGGACATCTTGTTCGAGGCGCTGCTGGGCTCCAACGAGGCGCCGGTTAAGAAGGCCATTCTGGCCGCCGGCCTGGGCGGCAACGTGGTGAGCTACACCGCGGCCGAGTGCCTGCAGCCCTACGAGCTCATCATGCTGCAAAACGCGCGGCCCGGTGTGGCGCGCGAGCTGCGCCGCGTGTTCCAGGACGCCTGCCGCGACCTGTGCGAGCACGGTGTTCCGCGCGAGCGCCTGGAAGCCATCATCAGCAGCAACGAATACGACCTGCGCCAGCTCGACTACGGCATCGCCGACGGCGTGGCCATTGCGTGCGACGCGCTGAGCACGTGGCTCTACGATGACGACGCCGCGACGCTGGCACTCAAGTATGGCCCGGTGTACAAGGAGCTGCGCGGCGAGCTGGACGGTAGCTACTTTGAGGACCTGCTGCGCGAGCTGGTGCTGGAAAACGACCACATGGCACTGGTCGAGCTGGTGCCGGTGGACGCCGCCGAGGGCGCAGAGGGTGCCGAGGCCGCCGAGCTGGCAGCCAAGCGCGATGCCATGACCGATGCCGAGCTGGCCGACGTGGTCGAGCGCACGGCCGCGCTGCGTGCCGCGCAGGAGGCAGAAGACACGCCCGAGGACAAGGCCACGCTGCCGCGCCTGCGCGTATCCGACATTGGCGAGGCGCGCGCCGAGCCGCCGCTGGTCGTAGACACGACCGCGCCCATCCCCTGCCTGCGCCACGGCATCCCCACCAACCGCCTGGCCTACGCCATGCAGTATTTCGACCTGAGCTGCGTCGCGTTTGAGGACCTGCCCTATGTGACGCTGCTCTGCCGCCTGCTCAAACAGCTGCCCACGAGCGAGCACTCGGCCGAGGAACTCGACAATCTGCTCGCCGGCAAGCTGGGCTTTTTGAGCTTTACGACCGAGGTCATGACACAGCCCGACGTGGACGGCGTGCGCCCCTACCTGCTGGTGAGCGCCGGCGCCCTGTCCGAGAAGATCGATGCGCTGGCGAGCCTGCCGCGCGAGGTGTGGTCGAGCACGCTGTTGCTCGATGCTGACGCCGACCGCGTGCGCGACGTGCTCACGCAGATTCGCATTGGGCTTGAGCAAGGCTTTATCAACAACGGCCACTCGGCGGCGCTCGGTCGCGCGATGAGCTACAGCTCGCCTTCGGCCGTGGTGCGCGAGCAGCTCTCGGGCGTGGACTTCTACCTGTTCCTGCGCAATCTGCTCGAGCACTTTGACGAGCGACTGGACAATCTGCGCGCCAAGCTTGCCGAGCTGGCAGACCGCATCTTTGTGGCCGACGGCTGCCTGGCGAGCTTTACCGGCAGCGATGAGGACTTTGACGCGTACTGGGATGCCGCGGGCGACCTGGGGTTGGGCGCGGGCACCGGCGCTGTCGGCCGCAACGCGCTCGTGGTGCCGACGCCGCGCGACCGTCACGAGGCTTTCGTCATCCCCAGCGACATTTGCTTTGCGGCAAGCGCGTGCGATCCGCGTCGCTTGGGGCTCGACGTGACGGGCGCCTGGGCGGTTGCCGCCAACGCGCTCTCCTACGACTACCTGTGGAACGAGGTGCGCGTGAAGGGCGGCGCGTACGGGGCGGGCTTCCAGACGGCGCGCACCGGCAATCTGCGCTTCTACTCGTATCGCGACCCGCACCTCG
>URVD01000045.1 GCA_900551195.1 uncultured Collinsella sp. | reverse complement strand
GACCGTCATCGTTGCGATTCTCATTGATTTCGATTGCGAAAGTCTGATTGATGCTCGTGGTGACCGTTTAGTTGGCGAGCTTGGTGATCTGCATTTCTATCTCCCATCACTTGGGGCGCGGTTGGCCTCTTGCCCTCCGTCGTTAACACCATTATACCTCCTTTGGTGGTATTCAAACAGCAAATGAAACCGGGTAGAACCCATCCCGGTAGATAAAGCAGGTCGCAGTAGAGCATAAATTGACTGCACCGGATAAAACTAACGATAGTCAAAACCGCTATCCGCTTCTATCCACACTATTAGTATTATTTCTGCACTTAAATTCGGTTTTAATAATGGACTCATAATCCCTGGGTTCTGGGTTCGAATCCCGGAGGGCCCACCAGAATCGTTCGAGGCCGGGCATGCTGCCCGGCCTCTTTACATTACGGTGATACTAAATTTTTCCCTACATAGACGTGAAACACTTTTAATCATTCCTCTTTGCAATTTAGGATAGATTTTCGCCAAGCAGCCACTGGGCAAAAGCATATTATTGGCCAATCAAAATGAAAAAAGGCCCCAACTTGCGTTGGAGCCTCATTCAATGCTCGGGTGGAGACGAGGGGGATCGAACCCCTGACCTCTTGACTGCCAGTCAAGCGCTCTCCCAGCTGAGCTACGCCCCCGTGACGAGGAGATACTATAGGGGAAGTTGGCGCGGCGTGCAAGGACTTTTTTGGGTCAGATTCTAAATGCCTATTGATATAGGTAAGCGATGGCGGTGCCGGTATGGACTTGGATCGTGGCTGTTGACCTGACGACGTTGCTGATGCCGGTGTCGGCCAACAAACCCAGCGGGGCGTGATTTAGTTCCCATTCTAGGCCGTGTTCGCTTACCACGGTGTTGGGGGCAATGGCGATGATGGAGAACGTCTTGCCTTCGGCGCCTTCGATGGTCCACGATTCGCCTGCGCGAAGGATGCGGGCGACCGCCCTGTCCTCGGCAATCCAGACAGGGGCATCCTCGTAGCCCGCGAGCAGGCCCAGTACGGAAAGCGCCATATCAGGACGGCCGCCGGTGGCGCAGGTCGCAACTACTTCGGCACCCGGCCAGCGACGACGGACGGAATCGAGCGCCAGCGCCAGATCGGTATAGTCCTTATACGGGTCGTGGCGTTCTACTTCAAAGGCTTCGGCGGCATCGACCAACGCACGACACGCGTCGCTCACCGTGTCGGCGTCCCCCACATACACATCGCAGCCCAGTCCCGCGCCCAGCAGCGCGTCGAGTCCGCGGTCCACGGCGACGACGTGGTCGCACTCCCCTGCTAGCCTACGCAACAGATCCGCGCTCACCACCACGAGCGAGCCGCAGACCACTAATACCTTGCAAGCCACAGCCCTCGCCTAGCCCTCAAACTCAAGAACGCTGACCAGGTACAGGTCCTCGTAGCTGTCGATAAAGATATCGCAGTTGGCGCGCACATCGTCGCGCTTCATGCGGCCGTGCGGGTCATAAATACCCACACGCTTAAAGCCAGCGACCCCAGAGCTCTTAAGGCCAAAGACAGCGTCCTCAAACACCCAAGCGCGCGCAAACTTGTGCCCATGGCGCTCCTCCAGGCGGCGCAGCGCCAGCTCGTACACATCGGGGAACTGCTTGGAACGTCCCGCCTCACCCGTGGTGGTCACAAACTCCATGTACGCGTCGAGCCCGGCACCAGCGAGCGCGGACTGCACCAGTTCGGTCGGCGTGGACGTAGCAACGCACATGGCAACGCCGGCCGCCTTCGCCTGCTCCAAAAAAGCCAGGAGCCCCTCGCGCGGCGGCACCTTGGAGTACCCATCAATCAGAATATTGCTCAGCTCGCGATACAGCTCCTCGCCATTCGTACCAATGCCCCAGGTGTCGTGGTAGGCCTGGCACTCGTCCTCGAGCGACAAATGCTCAAACTGGGCAAAATCCTCGACCGTCACGTCAACTCCGTGGCGGTGCAATAACTCGGGCTGAGAATAAACCCAAACGGGGGTGCTGTTAACCAGTGTGCCGTCGCAATCGAAAATAAAAGCGACACTTGAGGCGGCGATGTGGTCCATATACGAGCCTTTCGATGTCAAAGGGTAAACAACCTGCTAAAAACGTTTTACCAAACGTCAACCTAACAATCTAGAAACGCTAATTGATAAAACTGTCAAGAGTTTTACCACGTCAATTCTGCAAGTGGTATAAACATGGCGCTTACCGATTAAACGCCCCCGCAAACCCTCTTTCGTTCATAAAAGTAACGTACAGGTGTTATCGTAGTTTCTGCCGAAAGTTCCACCGAGCACGCGAGGTGGAACGAATCATAGAACTATCGCCGTCCCTTCGATTCGTGCAGCCTTGGACCTTTCGCATCTAGTCACCAAGGCAACACGCTGCCGCGTCATGATGGGATCAAACGTGAGCGATACAAAGCTAAAGCCAACGGCTAAAAAGCCCGCAACCCGTAAAGCCGCCCCGCACGCACCGGAGCTCACCAAGGACGATGTCTATCTATTTGGCATCGGCACGTGGGAGCGCAGCTGGGAAAAGATGGGCGCGCATCCCGACACGCAGCAGCGCACACGCGGCTGGCGCTTTTGCGTTTGGGCGCCCGACGTAAAGAGTGTCCATGTCATTGGCGAATTTAACGACTGGGATGAGCAAGCCAACCCGCTGGTGCCCGTGCATACGAGCGCTATTTGGGAAGGCTTTATTCCTGGTGCCGAGCAGGGCCAACTCTATAAATATCTCATCGAGACCAACGAGGGCGAGAAGCTTTACAAGGCCGATCCTTATGCCTTTAAGGCCGAGTGCCCTCCTGGAACGGCGAGCGTGCTGTGGACACTCGACGGCTATAAGTGGAACGACGCCGCATGGCTCAAGCGCCGCGCTGGCCACAACCACATGTCGCAGCCGCTCAACATCTACGAGGTGCATATTGGCTCGTGGAAGCGCCACGGCGATGCGCCGCAGGGCGAGCCCGACGAGTACGGCAATTACCCCGGACCCATGGACCCCTTCCCCGCGCAGCGCGGCGAGTTCTACACCTACGACGACCTGTCGGTGGAGCTCGTGGACTACGTGCACGACATGGGCTACACGCATATCGAGGTCATGCCGCTTATGGAGCATCCCTTCGATGGCTCCTGGGGCTACCAAACGACCGGCTACTACGCCGCCACGTCGCGCTACGGCAACCCGCAGCAGCTCATGCACTTTATCGATGCATGCCACGAGGCAGGCATCGGCGTGATCATGGACTGGGTGCCCGGCGGTTTTTGCGCCGACTCCCACGGCCTTGCCACCTTTAACGGCCACATGCTGTTTGAGCACGAGATTCACCCCAACTGGGGCACGCACAAGTTTGACTTCGCCCGCGGCGAGGTCCGCTCCTTCCTGGTCTCCAACGTGCTGTACTGGCTCGAGAACTTCCACGTGGACGGCATTCGCATGGACGGCGTGTCCAGTATGCTGTACCTCAACTTTGGCATTGACGATCCCAGCCAAAAGAAGTTCAACAAGTACGGTACCGAGGAGGACCTGGACGCCAGCGCGTTTATCCGCCAGGTCAACTGCGCTGTAGAGGCGCACTACCCCGACGTGATGATGATGGCCGAGGAGTCCACCGCGTGGCCGCTTGTGACCTATCCGCCGCAGGACGGCGGCCTGGGCTTCCACTACAAGTGGGACATGGGCTGGATGAACGACACCCTGCACTACATGCAGACCGATTTTCCGTGGCGCCCCGGCAACCACGGCCTGCTCACGTTCTCCATCATGTACGCCTTTACCGAGAACTTCATCTGCCCGCTGAGCCACGACGAGGTCGTGCACGGTAAATGCTCGCTGATCGGCCGCATGCCGGGCGACTGGTGGCGCCAGTTTGCCGGACTGCGCACGCTGGCCTTCTACCAGATGACGCATCCCGGTGCCAAGCTCAACTTTATGGGCAACGAGATCGGCCAGTTTATTGAGTGGCGCTACTACGAGTCCATCCAGTGGTTCCTGACCGAGGAGTACGAGACCCACCGTCATCATCAGGCGTTCATCAAGGCGCTCAACCACCTGTACACCGCCGAGCCCGCTCTGTACGAGCGCGGCTACACCGACGACGGCTTTACCTGGATCGACGCGGACAACTCCAAACAGTCCATCGTGAGCTTTGTGCGTCAGGGCGAGGACGTCGATGACGACTTGGTGATCCTGATCAACTTTGATCCGGCGAGCTACGAGAGCTTCCGCGTGGGAGTGCCGCGCGAGGGCGACTGGGAGGTCATCTTTGACTCCGACCGTCCCGAGTTTGGCGGCAGCGGCTATGCCGGTGAGGAACCCTACACCTGCTCGAGCGAGCCCTATCCCTGGAACGGGCAGATGGACTCCATCGAGATTAAGGTGCCCGGCCTGGCAGGCGTAGTGCTTAAGCGCCGCGGCCCCAGCAGCTATAAGCCGCCCGTGGTCGAGGAGCCCAAGGCTGCGCCCAAAAAGCGCACGTCCTCGGTGAAGCCTAAGCCTGCGGCTGCCAAGAAGGCTCCGGCTAAGGCGAAGGCCACGACGACCAAGGCCAAGGCCAAGGCTGCCGCAAAGCCCGCTGCTAAGGCCGCAGCCAAGAAACCAGCTGCCAAAAAGGCCGCTACCAAGGCCAAGTCTGCTTCTGTTAAGCCGTCTGCCAAGGATGCGTAACAAAACCGTTACAGCTGTAATTACCCGCCCCGACGAGGCGTAGGATACAAGTCATAACCGTTCCGGGAGAAACATCCCCGGGGGAAAGGAACGTATGAATAAGATCTTCGACAACAAGCAGGAGTTTACCGAGCTCTATCGCGATGCCGTCATGAGCATCAGCGGCAAGAGCGTCGAGGCCGCCAGCGATCTGGACCGCTTTAACGCCCTGGCCAAGCTCGTGGCCGAGAAGGCCCGCACCGTTGCCACCAAGAGCGACGCCCGTGCCACCGCCGAGGGCAAGAAGCGCGTGTACTACTTCTCGATCGAGTTTTTGATCGGTCGCCTGCTCGATAACTACCTGCTCAACTTTGGCGTGCGCGACATGGTCGCCGAGGCGCTCGACGACATGGGCTTCGACCTTTCCGTCATCGAGAACCAGGAACCCGATCCGGCGCTGGGCAACGGTGGCCTGGGCCGTCTGGCCGCATGCTTCCTGGATTCCATGGCAGCCGAGGGCATCGCCGGCTACGGCAACGGCATGCGCTACCGCTACGGCCTGTTTAAGCAGGAGATCGTCAACGGCAGCCAGGTCGAGGCCACCGACGAGTGGCTCACCCACGGCTATCCCTGGGAGGTTCGTCGTCAGGACAAGGCCGTGACCATCAAGTTTGGCGGCCGCGTCGAGGGCTTTGAGGAGAACGGCCGCACGTTCTACCGCACGGTGGACACGCAGGACATTCTGGCCGTCCCTTATGACATCCCCGTGGTGGGCTATGCCGGTGAGACCGTCAACAAGCTGCGCGTCTGGGCCGCCGAGCCGGTCGAGGAGCACTTTGACCTGGAGGCCTTCAACCGCGGCGACTATGCCCTGGCCGATGCCGAGCGCGCCGAGGCCGAGGCCATCAGCGCCATCCTCTACCCCAACGACGCCGGCGAGCACGGCCGTCTGCTGCGTCTGAAGCAGGAGTACCTGTTTGTCTCGGCCGGCATCTACAGCCTGCTCGACACCTTTGAGAAGGAGCACGGCGAGAACTGGGAGCTGCTGCCGCAGTTTGTGGCCATCCACACCAACGACACGCATCCCGCCATGTGCGGTCCCGAGCTCATGCGTATCCTCATCGACGAGAAAAAGCTCGAGTGGGATGACGCTTGGAGCATCGTGACGCAGGTCGTGAGCTACACCAACCACACCATCCTGCCCGAGGCCCTGGAGAAGTGGCCCATCGGCATGTTCTCCAAGCTCCTCCCCCGTGTGTACCAGATCATCGACGAGATCAGCCGTCGTTGGCACGAGTCGTTCGACACCACGCAGGAGGGCTGGCAGGAGCGTCTGCGCCAGACCGCCATCCTGTGGGACGGCGAGATTCGCATGGCCAACCTGTCCGTGATCTGCAGCCACAGCGTCAACGGCGTGGCCAAGATCCACTCCGACATCATCAAGAACATCGTGCTCAAGGACTTCTACGCCCTGACGCCCGAGAAGTTCAACAACAAGACCAACGGCATCTCGCACCGTCGCTTCTTTGCCGAGGCCAACCCCACCTATGCCAAGCTCGTAACCGAGGCCATTGGCGACGGCTGGCTGAAGGACGCCTTTGAGCTGGAGAAGCTCAAGGAGTTCCAGAACGACTCCGAGTTCCTGAAGGCCGTGGGTGCCTCCAAGCGCGCCAACAAGGAGCGCCTGGCCGCCTATGTCAAGTCCGAAACCGGTCTGGTCATTGACCCCAACACCGTCTTCGATGTTCAGGTAAAGCGTTTCCACGCCTACAAGCGCCAGCTCATGAACATCATGAAGGTGATGGACATCTACAACCGTCGCATCGCCGATCCCAATTTCCACGTGACGCCGACGACCTTCATCTTTAGCGGCAAGGCTGCCTCGAGCTACACCTTTGCCAAGGAGACCATCCGCCTCATTAACTCCGTGGCCGACGTCATCAACAACGATGCCCGCGTCAACGAGGTCATGAAGGTCTGCTTTATCCCCAATTTCCGTGTGAGCAACGCCCAGCTCATCTACCCTGCCGCCGAAATCTCGGAGCAGATCTCCACGGCCGGCAAGGAGGCCTCGGGCACGTCCAACATGAAGCTCATGATGAACGGTGCCATTACGCTGGGCACCCTCGACGGCGCCAACATCGAGATCGCCGACCTGGCCGGACGCGAGAACGAGGCTATCTTTGGCCTGACCGCTCCCGAGGTCGAGCAGCTCTGGGCATCCAATAGCTACTTTGCGTGGGATACCCTCAACGGCGACCGTGAGCGCCTGGGCCGCGTGATGGACGAGCTCAAGGACAACACCTTTGCGGGTCTTTCGGGCAACTTCGAGAGCATCTACAACGAGCTCATGAACAACAACGACCCCGACCTGGTCATGGCAGACTTCCGCAGCTACGTGGATGCGTGGGAGAAGCTCACGGGCAGCTACGGCGACCAGGAGACCTGGAACCGCAAGGCCCTGCTCAACACCGCCTCGAGCGGCTGGTTCTCGAGCGACCGCACCATTCGCGAGTACCGCGACGAGATCTGGCACGCGTAAAGGCGCACGAGCTCCCCTATGCCAGCACGGCATTACTCGACGGGCGTGACGTTGCGCCGCGCCCGTCGCTAATGGGTTTAGGAACATCGATGACAGAAGGAGAAATCGATGAGTAAGAAAGAATGCATCGCGATGCTCCTCGCAGGAGGACAGGGCAGCCGATTGGGGGCACTCACCCAAAAGATCGCTAAGCCGGCGGTTAGTTTTGGTGGCAAGTTCCGCATTATCGACTTTTCGCTGTCCAACTGCTCCAACTCGGGCATCGACACGGTGGGCGTTCTGACGCAGTACCGTCCCTACCTGCTGCATGCCTACGTGAGCTCTGGCGAGGCTTGGGATCTGGACAGCCGCGACGGCGGCGTGTCGATTCTGCCGCCGTATGAGACGCAGACCGGCGGCGCCTGGTATGCGGGCACGGCCGACGCCATTACGCAGAACCTCGACTACATCAAGGCCAACGACCCCAAGTACGTCCTGATTCTTTCGGGCGATCACCTGTATCGCATGGACTACCGCAAGATGCTCAAGACGCACATTGAGAACAACGCCGACCTCACGGTGAGCGTTATGCCCGTGCCTTGGGAGGAGGCCAGCCGCTTTGGCATCCTGACCACCGACCCCGAGGACGGCCGCATCACCAAGTTCACCGAGAAGCCCGATAAGCCCGATTCGAATCTCGCGTCCATGGGCATCTACATCTTCTCGGCCGACGTGCTGATCGAGGCGCTCGAGGAGGACGCTCTGGACCAGCGCTCGAGCCACGACTTTGGCAAGGACATCATCCCCAAGCTGCTCGGCGAGGGCAAGCGCCTGTACAGCTACGAGTTCCACGGCTTTTGGAAGGACGTTGGCACCATCGCCAGCTTCCACGAGACCTCGATGGACCTGCTGGGCAACAACCCCGAGTTCGATTTGTTCGACAAGCACTTCCCCATCATGTCCAACATCACCACGCGTCCGCCGCACTACATTGGCCCGGACGGCCGCCTGGACGACTGCCTGGTCTCCAACGGCTGCAAGATCTACGGCACCGCTCGCCACTCGATCCTTTCGACCGATGTCATCATCGAGGAGCGCGCCGTGGTCGAGGACTCCGTGCTGCTGCCGGGTGCGCACGTTAAGAGCGGCGCGCACATCTGCCGCGCTATTTTGGGCGAGAACTCCACGGTCGAAGAGGGCGTGAAGCTCGGCTCTGTCGATACCACCAAGGATACGGCCGTCGTTGGAAATGACGTCGTTATCGGGAAGGGGGAATGATCCGATGATCAATCGCAAGGCCATCGGTTATATCACCGCTAACTACTCTTCGACCTACGGCAGCGTGCTGCTCAAGGACCGCCCCATCGCGTCCGTTCCGTTTTTGGGCCGCTACCGCCTGATCGACTTCCCGCTGTCCAACATGATGAATGCCGGCATTAAGACCGTCGGCGTCGTCATGCTGGGCAACTACCGCTCGCTGATCGACCACGTGGGCTCGGGCAAGGACTGGGGCCTGGACCGCAAGAAGGGCGGCCTGTTCATGGTGCCCGGCAACGCGTATGGCACCACCAAGGGCGGCATGCGCTTCCTGCTGCGTGACATCATCTCCAACAAGACGCTGTTCCAGCGCTCGGACAAGCCCTATGTTGTGATGATGGGCACCAACATCATCTTTAACATGGACCTCAACACCATCATCGACGCGCACGAGAACTCCGGTGCCCAGATGACCGTGGTGTACTGCAAGGCCACGTGCAACGTCGATGACGAGACCAAGCTCGAGATTAACGAGAACGGTCGCCTGACGGGCGTGAGCGCTGGCGTCGTGTACGGCGACAACGCCTCTATGGACTGCTGCATCGTCAACCGCGATACGCTGCTCGAGATCATCGACCACTACCAGGCCGCCGACTATCTGGACCTGCTCGAGGCACTCCAGGGCGACTTTGGCAACATCGACGTGTGCAGCTACGAGTACAAGGGCGAGGTCGTGGGCGTGTTTAGCGAGAAGTCACTGTATCGCCGCAGCATGGACCTGCTCGACCAGACCGTGGCCGACCAGCTCTTCGATCCCGAGCGCCCGATCCTGACCAAGGCTCACGACGTGCCGCCTTCGCGCTATGCGACCGGCAGCCACGCGTGCAACTCGATCATCTCGGCCGGTTGCATCATCAAGGGCACCGTGCGCAACTCGATCCTGTCGCGCGGCGTCGTGGTCGAGGAAGGCGCTTCGGTGACTAACTCGATCATCAACCAGAGCTGCATCATCAAGAGCGGCGCACGCGTCGAGAACGCCATTCTGGACAAGAACAACGTGGTCCCCACCAACACCGAGCTTCGCGGCACGCCCGAGAACATCCTGGTGCTGGGCAAGGCTCCGTTAACTTCCGACACCACCATCGTATGTTAACGTTGGCACCGCAACATCGCTCGTAACAGGTAGAATAGCCGCCCGGTTAGCGCCAGGCGGCTATTCTCGAATTGCAACATGGGAGACAATATGGCAGATTCCAGCAAAAAGATGCAGATCGTGTTTGCCTCGGCCGAGTGCGCACCGTTTGTTAAGACCGGTGGCCTGGGCGACGTGGCGGGCTCGCTGCCTGCGGCGCTTGTGCGCGCCGGCGCCGAGGTCATCGTGATGGTGCCCAAGTACGCCACCATCAAGGACGAGTACAAGGCGCAGATGGAGCACTTTGCCGACTTTTACGTGAGCCTGGGCTGGCGCAATGAGTACTGCGGGCTCGAGAAGCTTGAGCACGACGGCGTCACCTATATGTTCGTTGACAACGAGCGCTACTTTGCGCGCGACTATCCGTACGGCTTCTTTGACGACGGCGAGCGCTTCGCGTTTTTCTCCAAGGCTATCACCGAGAGCCTGCAGCACCTGCCGGCCGGCTTTGAGTGCGACATCCTGCATTGCAACGACTGGCAGACGGCGCTGGCACCAGTGTTCTTGCGCGAGTTCTACCAGGGCCTGCCGCTGTACGACCGCGTCAAGACCGTGTTCTCGATCCACAACGTGGCGTTCCAGGGCCAGTTTAGCGACACCGTGATGGAGGACATCCTGGGTGTGGCGCATATTCCCGCGGCCGCCACGCAGTTGCGTTGCGACGCCT
>URVD01000044.1 GCA_900551195.1 uncultured Collinsella sp. | reverse complement strand
CAGACGCAGCCCGCGGCCAATGCGGCTCCCAACAAGCCCGAAGCGAAGGCGGCGCCGAGATGAAGGTCTACAAGAACAACCTGGTCAAGATCGCTCTCAAGAACCAGGAGCAGCCCGAGCTCGACGAGATCCTCGCCGGCCCCGTCGCTTATGTGTTCTACGAGACCGAGCCGGTCGAGGCCGCTAAGGCCCTTAAGGACTTCTCCGCTAAGTCCAAGGGCGTCCTTGAGATCAAGGGCGGTATCTCCGACGGCAAGGCCGTTTCCGCTGATGATGTTAAGGCTATCGCCGAGCTGCCCACCAAGGATCAGCTTCTCGGCCAGATCGCCGGTCTCATCTCCGGTTTCGCTCGCGACATTGCTGTCTGCGTCAACGGCGTTTCCTCTGGTCTCGCTCGTTCGATCCAGCAGGTCTCCGAGCAGAAGGCAGCCTAGTCGCTGCTTTCACCCGCGGCGGCAACGCCGCACCCCTGGCGCATTCGCGCCGTGTTTTAACTGATCTCCGTGCATCCGCACGGAAACCGAAAGGACTTAGAAATGGCTAAGCTTACCACCGATGAGATCATCGATGCTCTTAAGGAAATGACCCTTCTCGAGGCTTCCGAGCTCGTCAAGGCTATCGAGGACACCTTCGGCGTTTCCGCCGCTGCTCCTGCTGCTGTTGTCGCCGCTCCCGCTGCTGGCGCTGCTGAGGCCGAGGAGAAGACCGAGTTTGACGTCGTGCTCGAGGGCTTCGGCGACAACAAGATCCAGGTCATCAAGGCCGTCCGTGAGCTCACCAACCTTGGCCTGAAGGAGGCCAAGGAGGTCGTCGAGGGCGCTCCCAAGGCTGTTCTCGAGGGTGCCAAGAAGGAGGACGCCGAGGCTGCCAAGGAGAAGCTCGAGGCTGCTGGCGCTGCTGTCACCCTCAAGTAATCAGGCTTTCTCGCCAGATTCCTTTGCAGACGGGGTTCGCATTGCGAGCCCCGTCTTTTTTATTTTTCGGTCCCTCGGCATCGGTTGCTCAAACTGCTATGTTCTGTGATTTGCGTCGTATCGGGTGCCCTGCCGTTGGGCAATAAAATTGCACCATTCGAGCAATAATTTGCGTTGACCTGCTGAAGAATTGTCTCTGCCTTGTAGCGACATATAGTTCCAGCGGTAAGATGCTTGGGTATCGCAATTTGGTCTGCGGCTGTGTGCCGCACGCATGGGGCGCTTTTGCGCCTGCGAAAGGATCTTTGAATAACATGAAGGCAATCATCCCCGCCGCCGGTCTTGGCACGCGTTTTCTGCCTGGCACCAAGTGCACGCCCAAAGAGATGCTGCCGGTGCTCGACAAGCCCGTCATTCAGTACGTCGTCGAGGAGGCGCTCGAGCCCGAGGAGGTCGACGATGCCATCATCGTTACTTCTCCCGGTAAGCCCGAGCTACTGAACTACTTCCAGCCTGATCGCTCGCTCGAGAACCTGCTGCGCGAGCGCGGCAAGAACGCCTATGCCGATGCTGTCGCCCACGCTGGCGGTATGCCGGTCGACTTCCGTTATCAGTACGAGCCCAAGGGCCTCGGCCATGCTATTCGCTCTGCTGCCGACGCCGTGGCAGGGGAGAACTTCCTGGTTCTTCTGGGCGACTACGTTGTGCCTAACCGCGATATCTGCGACAAGATGCTCGCCGTTTCCAAGGAGCACGGTGGCGCTTCGGTTATCGCCGTCGCTGCTTGCTCGCCCGAGGAAGTCAGCCGCTACGGCGTTATCGCCGGCGAGCGCGTCGGTTCGCTCGAGGGCGCCGAGGGCGTTGCCGATGCCGAGCCGGGCGCTGTCTGGCGCATCGGCGGTCTGGTCGAGAAGCCCGCTCCCGAGGCGGCTCCGTCCAACCTGTACATCGTCGGTCGTTACCTGCTGAGCCCGCTGGTCATGGACTTGCTGGCAGATCAGCAGGCCGGCAAGGGCGGCGAGATCCAGCTCACCGACGCCATGGCCCGTTCGCTCGACCGCGAGGCCATGTACGCCGTCGTCATCGACCCGCTGTCGGGCTACGACACCGGCACTCCCTCTGGTTGGATGGCCACTAACGCCCTCATGGCTGCAAACGACCCCCGCTTTGCCGATGCCTTCTGGGACGCCATCGACGAGCGCGGCGGATTGATGCGCAAGTAAGCCTTCGGGCATCGACATTTACGGGCGTGGACCTCGGTTCGCGCCCGTTTTTTATAAGAGCTGCGATTGCTAGCTCTCTGTTCACATAAAATATATGAACAGATGTTCGATGCACCTATATCTACCTGCTATTTTTCTGGCGAAAAACTTTGCTACTCCAAAAACTCAATCGCGTCAAGGCTTTTCTTGCCCAACGGTCGGTACCTGATAAACTATTAGGTTGCGATAACTGGCGAAGCTATGCCTCGCCAACCCACCGAGCATTTCCGTGAAGGAGGAAAAACCTGGTGACCTACGCATACACTGCCACTGAGCGCAAGCGCGTCAGCTTCGGGAAAATCCCGGAGGCCATGGAGCTCCCCAACCTTATCTCTGTTCAAAGGGAATCCTTTGAGCGTTTTAAGGACGAGGGCCTTCGTGAGGCGTTCAAGGAATCCAGCCCCATCCAGAGCCAGAACCATGTTCTCGAGGTTACCTTCGGCGAGCATCAGTTTGGCGATCCCGCGCACACCGTCGAGGAGTGCCGCGAGAAGGACATGACCTATCAGGCCCCGCTTCTGACCGACGTCCGCCTCACCAATAAGGAGACCGGCGAGATCAAGGAGCAGCTCGTCTTTATGGGCGACTTCCCCATGATGACCGATCAGGGCACCTTCATCATCAACGGTACCGAGCGTATCGTCGTCTCGCAGCTCGTCCGCTCCCCGGGCGTGTACTACAGCTCCGAGATGGATTCGGGCAAGCAGATCTACAAGGCCCAGATCATCCCGTCCCGCGGTGCCTGGCTTGAGTTTGAGGTCGACAAGCGCGACCAGCTCATGGTCTCCATCGACCGTAAGCGCAAGCAGAGCGCCACGATGTTCCTGCGCGCCCTTGGCATCGCCGTCACCAACGACGATATCATCGAGCTGCTCGGCAACTCCGATGTGATCAAGCGCACCCTCGAGCGCGATACCGCCCTCACCCGCGAGGACGCCCTCATCGAGATTTACCGTCGCCTGCGCCCGGGCGAGCCTCCCACCGTGGATGCCTCCCGCAGCCTGCTCGAGGGCCTGCTCTTCAACCCGCAGCGCTACGATCTGGCCCGCGTCGGTCGTTACAAGGTCAACAAGAAGCTCAACCTCACCACCGAGGAAGAGGTCACGGTGCTCACCGACGAGGATATCGTCGCGACGCTGCGCTACCTGCTGTCCCTCGCTGCCGGCGAGCAGGGCTTCAAGGTCGACGACATCGACCACTTTGGCAACCGCCGCATCCGCACCGTCGGCGAGCTCGTCGCCAACCAGTTCCGTATCGGCATGAGCCGTATGGAGCGCGTCGTCCGTGAGCGCATGAGCTCCCAGGACATCGACGAGATCACCCCGCAGTCGCTCATCAACATCCGCCCGATCGTGGCCTCCATCAAGGAGTTCTTCGGTTCCTCGCAGCTCTCGCAGTTCATGGACCAGGCGAACCCCCTGACCGGTCTGACCCACAAGCGCCGTCTGTCCGCACTCGGCCCTGGTGGTCTTGCCGGCCACAAGTCCGGCTCCAGCCGCCGCACCAACGTGCCGACGGCCGTCCGCGACGTTCACAACTCGCACTACAGCCGCATGTGCCCGATCGAGACCCCCGAAGGCCCCAACATCGGCCTGATCGGCTCGCTCGCCCTCTACGCCCGCGTCAACGAGTATGGCTTCATCGAGGCCCCGTTCCGTCGCGTCGAGAACGGCGTTGCCACCGACCAGATCGACTGGATGACCGCTGACGAGGAAGAGAAGCACGTCATCGCGCCGGCCAACACGCCGCTCGATCCCAAGACCAACGAGTTCATCACGACCGATGCCGAGGGCAAGATCGTCCGTCCGCACACCGTGATCGCCCGTACCCGCGACTTCGACGGCTCCTTCGGCGCTCCCGCCGACGTGCCTGTCGAGGACGTCGACTACATGGACGTCTCGCCGCGTCAGATGCTCTCCGTCGCAGCCACGCTGATCCCGTTCCTTGAGCACGACGACGCCAAGCGTACGCTCATGGGCGCCAACATGCAGCGTCAGGCCGTGCCGCTGGTTCACCCTGCCGCTCCCTATGTCGGTACCGGCATGGAGCGTCGCGCCGCTCTGGACTCCGGCGAGGTCACCCTGGCCAAGAACGCCGGCGAGGTCATCTTTGCCGACGCCGCCAAGATCATCGTCAAGCATGCCGGCGGCATGGACGAGTATCACCTGGCCAAGTACCAGCGCTCCAACCAGTCCACCTGCATTAACCACCGTCCGCTCGTGCGCGTCGGTGACACTGTTGAGCAGGGCGAGCCTCTGGCCGACGGTCCTTCGACCGATCACGGCGAGCTCGCACTGGGCCAGAACCTCACCGTGGCCTACATGCCGTGGGAAGGCTTTAACTACGAGGACGGTATCGTCGTGTCCGAGCGCCTGGTGGCCGAGGACCTGCTGACGACCATCAACATCACCCGTCACGAGATCGACGCCCGCGACACCAAGCTTGGCCCCGAGGAGATCACCCGCGAGATCCCGAACCTCTCCGAGGACATGCTTGCCAACCTCGACGAGGACGGCATCATCCGCATCGGCGCCGAGGTCGGCCCTGGCGACATCCTGGTCGGCAAGGTCACGCCTAAGGGCGAAAGCGCTCTGACCGCCGAGGAGCGCCTGCTGCGCGCCATCTTCGGTGCCAAGGCCCACGACGTCCGCGACACCTCCCTTAAGATGCCTCACGGCGCTTACGGCCGCGTTATCGACGTCGTTCGCTTTAGCCGCGAGAACGGCGACGACCTGGCCCCCGGCGTCAACGAGCAGGTGCGCGTCTACGTCGCCCAGCGTCGTAAGATCCAGCAGGGCGATAAGATCGCCGGCCGCCACGGCAACAAGGGTGTTATCTGTAACGTTCTGCCGGTCGAGGACATGCCCTACATGGCTGACGGTACCCCGATCGACGTTATCCTCAACCCGCTGGGCGTTCCTTCGCGTATGAACGTCGGCCAGCTGCTCGAGTGCCACCTTGGCTGGGCTGCTGCGTGCGGTTGGGATACTGAGCAGGCCGACTCCGACAAGTACGTCCCCGGCCCGTTCTTCACCGCGACGCCCGTCTTCGACGGCGCCAAGGAGGACGAGATCGCCGAGGTCATCCGTCGTGCCAACAAGAACATGCTCAACAAGGCCACCGCTGCCTTTGGCGATCACATGCGCCCCGAGTTTGTCACCCAGCTTGACGAGCGCGGCAAGACCCGTCTGTTCGACGGCCGCACCGGCGAGGAGTTCCGCGAGCCCATTACCGTGGGTACGTCCTACATCCTCAAGCTCGGCCACATGGTCGACGACAAGATCCACGCCCGTTCGACCGGCCCTTACAGCTTGGTTACCCAGCAGCCTCTGGGCGGCAAGGCCCAGTTCGGCGGCCAGCGCTTCGGCGAGATGGAAGTTTGGGCACTGTACGCTTACGGTGCTTCCAACGTCCTGCAGGAGATCCTGACCGTCAAGTCCGACGATACCGTGGGCCGCGTCAAGACCTACGAGTCCATCGTCAAGGGCGAGAACGTTCCTGTCCCGGGTATCCCCGAGTCCTTCAAGGTTCTCGTCAAGGAGATTCGTTCCCTCGCGCTGGACATCGAGCCCATGCACGATGCCGACGAGGACGCCTCCGCCCCTGTGACCGCCGAGGAGACCTCTGCTCTCGACGACCTGGCTGCGCTCGCCGGCGTTGACACCGACGTCGAGGCCGAGGATGCCGAGACCGCCGAGGCACCCGAGGCTGTCGCCGCCACGACCACTGATAAGGAGTAGTTGACTGTGGCAGATTTCGAAGCTACTGATTTTGACTCGGTAAAGATCTCCCTTGCCTCCGCCGACCAGATCCGTTCCTGGTCGCACGGTGAGGTCAAGAAGCCGGAGACCATCAATTACCGTACCCTCAAGCCCGAGAAGGACGGCCTGTTCTGCGAGAAGATCTTCGGTCCCGCCAAGGACTGGGAGTGCTCCTGCGGCAAGTACAAGGGCATCCGCTTTAAGGGCATCGTCTGCGAGCGCTGCGGCGTCGAGGTCACCTCGGCCAAGGTGCGTCGCGACCGCATGGGCCACATCGAGCTCGCCGCTCCCGTGTCCCACATCTGGTACTTCAAGAGCCCCACGAGCTTCCCGATGAGCCGTATGCTCGACATCAAGTCCAAGGACCTCGAGAAGGTTCTGTACTTTGCCAGCTACATCATCACCGAGGTCGACTACGAGGCTCGCGAGGCCGACGCTGACGACCTGCGCGAGGAGCTCGCCGCCGATCTGGAAGAGATCGATGCCGAGTGCGCCCGCCAGATCGAGTCCCTCAAGGAGCAGGGCAACCCCGAGAACTTTGACGAGTTCTCCGACGAGGAGCCGCTGACCCCCGAGGAGATCGCTTCTGGCATCGTCGACATCGAGGAAGAGTGCAAGGACGAGAAGCAGCTCCGCACGGACGCCTTCAACGCCTTCATGAAGCTCACCGAGCGCGACCTCATCTCCGATGAGCCGCTGTTCCGTGAGATGACCCGTTACTACTCCATGTACTTCAAGGGTGGTATGGGTGCCGAGGCCGTCCGCGACCTGCTCGCTGCCATCGACCTTCCCTCCGAGGCCGAGAAGCTCAAGGCCATCATCGCCGACGAGGACTCCCAGAAGCAGAAGCGCGAGAAGGCCGTCAAGCGCCTCGAGGTCGTTGACGCCTTCCTGAAGGGCGGCAACAGCCCCGCGAACATGATCCTGGACGTCATCCCGGTCATTCCGCCCGATCTGCGCCCGATGGTCCAGCTCGACGGCGGCCGCTTCGCCGCGTCCGACCTCAACGATCTGTATCGTCGCGTGATCAACCGTAACAACCGACTCAAGCGCCTGCTCGACCTGGACGCCCCTGCGATCATCGTGAACAACGAGAAGCGCATGCTCCAGGAGTCCGTGGACGCCCTGTTCGACAACGGCCGTCGTGGTCGCCCGGTCTCTGGCCGTGGCGGTCGCCCGCTCAAGTCGCTCGCCGAGGCCCTCAAGGGCAAGCAGGGCCGTTTCCGTCAGAACCTGCTGGGTAAGCGTGTCGACTACTCCGGCCGTTCGGTAATCGTTACCGACCCCAAGCTGCTGCTGCACCAGTGCGGTCTGCCCAAGACCATGGCGCTGGAGCTCTTCAAGCCCTTCGTCATGAAGCGCCTGGTCGAGCTTGGCAAGGTCGAGAACATCAAGGGCGCCAAGCGCGCTATCGACCGCGGTGCCACCTTTGTGTGGGATATCCTCGAAGAGGTCATCGACGGCCGCGTCGTGCTGCTCAACCGTGCACCGACCCTGCACCGTCTGTCCATCCAGGCCTTTGAGCCGGTGCTGGTCGAGGGCAAGGCTATCCACCTGCACCCGCTGGTCTGCTCGCCCTTCAACGCCGACTTCGACGGCGACCAGATGTCTGTCCACGTGCCGCTGTCCAGCCAGGCTCAGGCCGAGGCTCGCGTGCTCATGCTCTCTGCGAACAACCTGCGCTCGCCGGCATCCGGCAAGCCGGTCAACATCCCCTCGCAGGACATGATCATCGGTGTGTACTACCTCACCCAGGTCCGCGACGGTCTGCCGGGCGAGAACCACGTGTTCGCCAGCTTCGACGACGCGCTGCACGCCTATGACTGCCGCTCCGAGGTCGACATGCAGGCCAAGATTCAGGTCCGCGTGTCCGCTGCCGACGCCAACGTCATCAACGAGGACGGCACCCGTATCTTCCGCGTCAAGAACGGCAAGAACGAGTTTGTCGACTATGACGTCACCGGCAACAAGACCGCGCGCTTCGAGACCTCTATCGGCCGCATCATCTTCAACCGCCAGTGCCTGCCCGAAGACTACGAGTTCATGAACTACAAGATGGTCAAGGGCGACGTGGCCAAGCTGGTTGCCGACTGCTGCGATCGTTACCCCGAGGCCAAGGTCGGCCCGATCCTCGACGCCATCAAGTACTCCGGCTTCCACTACGCTACCCGCGCCGGCCTCACCATCTCGGTGTGGGACGCTCTCATCCCTGCCGAGAAGCAGGAGCTGCTCGACCGCGCCCAGGCCAACGTCGACCAGATCAACGAGTACTTCGAGGAGGGCTTCATCAACGAGACGGAGCGCCACATCGAAGTCGTTAACGAGTGGACCGCTTGTACCGACAAGGTCGCAGCGCTCATGCTCGACTTGTTCGACGAGGAGAACCCGCTCTACATGATGGCCGACTCCGGCGCCCGTGGTTCTAAGACCCAGCTGCGTCAGCTCGGCGGCATGCGTGGCCTGATGGCAGACATGTCCGGCGAGACGATCGACCTTCCCATTAAGGCGAACTTCCGCGAGGGCCTGCTGCCGCTCGAGTACTTCATTTCGACCTACGGCGCCCGTAAGGGCCTGGTCGATACCGCATCCCACACCTCGGACTCTGGTTACCTGACCCGTCGTCTGGTCGACGTGGCCCAGGACGTCATTGTCCGCGAGGAGGACTGCGGTACGCACGAGGGCGTCACCTACAACCTCATCATCCCCGGCACCACCGACCTCAACACCGACCTCGTCGGCCGTTGCTTCATTGAGGACGTCGTGGCTCCCGATGGCACCGTGCTCTTTGAGCAGGACGGCTACATCGAGAAGGTCGCCGACATCCAGAAGATGGTCGATGCAGGCCTCAAGAAGGTCAAGCTCCGCGCGCTGCTCACCTGCCGCTCCAAGTACGGCGTGTGCCAGAAGTGCTACGGCTGGGATCTTTCCACCCGTCGTCCGGTCGCCATCGGTACTGCCGTCGGCATTATTGCCGCCCAGTCCATCGGCGAGCCCGGTACGCAGCTTACGATGCGTACCATTCACTCCGGCGGCGTCGCTGGCGTCGACGATATTACGCAGGGTCTGCCTACGGTCAGCCGTATGTTCGATATCGTCGGCAACGTCAACGAGAAGATCCTGGGTCGCGAGGCCGAGCTGGCTCCGTACTCCGGTCACCTCTCGATTAAGCCCGAGAAGTCCGAGTACGTGCTGACGCTCACCGACTCCGAGGATCACACCCGTGTTCTCGACGAGCGTCGCGTCCCCGCATCGGTGCGCTTTATGCCCGAGATCGAGGACGGCTGCGAGGTTCGCGCCGGCGACCAGATCACCAAGGGCTTCGTCAACTTCCGCAACCTGCGCAAGCTGACCGACATCGAGTCGACGATGCACACCTTCGTCGAGAGCGTCAAGGACGTCTACACCAGCCAGGGCGTCGACCTGAACGACAAGCACATCGAGGTGCTCGCACGTCAGATGCTGCGTCGCGTTCAGATCACCAACCCCGGCGACTCCAAGTACCTGCTTGGTCAGTACGTCGACCGCTACGAGTTCGCTGACGAGGTCGAGCGCGTTGCCCGTCTGGGCGGTCAGGCTCCCGTGGCCGAGCCCGTCATCCTGGGTACGCTCAAGGTCGCGTCCAACATCGACTCCTGGCTGTCGAGCGCTTCGTTCATCCGTACCGCCGGCGTCCTTACCGAGGCTGCTATTGAGGGCAAGGTCGACCACCTGCTCGACCTTAAGTCCAACGTCATCGTCGGTAAGAAGATCCCGGCTGGTACCGGCCTCAAGCCGTACGCCAACGCCAAGCTGACGTATCGCACGGCCGACGGCTACGTGGACATCGACGGCCCGGCTTCGCCCAACGCCAAGTCGCTGCCCGAGTGGGCTCCTGTGGAGCTCAAGGACCTGGACGAGCAGCTCCCGCAGCAGCTCGACTGGGCCGGCTACGACGAGTTCGGTGGTGCTGACGGTTCGTTCACCCGCAACGGCCACACCATCTCCGCCGAGAAGGCTCGCCTGTACCTGTTCGACGACCTGGGCGTGTCGCAGCGCTGGACCAACAAGTTCAGCGAGGTCGGCATCGAGACGGTCGGCGACCTGGTCGGCAAGTCCGAGGAGGATCTGCTGCGCATCGATGGCATCGGTGCCAAGGCGATCGAGGAGCTCCGTGACGGTCTGGAGGCCCACGACCTGCTCTACATCCTCGAGAACAACGACGACGTTGCCGACGAGGAAGACCTCTCGCAGCTGCTGCAGATGGTCTTTAGCCCCGACGGTCCGGACGACATCCTGCTGGGCACCTCCGCCACGCCGACGCATCACGCCGACGCCGACGTCTATTTTATATCCATCTAGTGGTAATGTTTGTAAATTTTCCATTAAATAATCTT
>URVD01000043.1 GCA_900551195.1 uncultured Collinsella sp. | reverse complement strand
AAAATAAAGCCCGTGTTTGGTTTTCAGCTTCTTGCATACCTGCTCGTTACGGTACGCCCTTGCCGATAAAGGCGACCTTGTTGATCTGCATGTGAATCATCTCCCCATATAAAAGGCGCCCGCGTAAGGGGCGCCTGATGGATTGTATGCTGCCAGGGTGATTGGTGGATGCGCGGGACTGCTGTTACGAAAAAGAACTATTGCACTGTGCGCTTATGCCGCGGGACAGACCGCAAAAACGCGCACAGGATATCCAACGCCATCGCGCACCTTGGGGAAGGTGCAGATGATGCCTGCGCCCGTGGCGGGAAGCTCGTCCAGATGGTTCATGACCTCGATCTGGTAGCGGTCGACCGAGAGGATGTATTGCTCGCCGGGATAGGGGTAGGCGTCCTCACGCGTGGCCACGCTCGCCTCCTTTCATCGGGCTTTTTGCTGATGTTAAAGCGGTGCCGTGACGGCCTGATTTCTGCTGCGTTACGATACGTTCTCGATTGCGATTCCGATGTGCTTCGATGACGTGACAGGTTTGTTTCGCCTTATCAGGGCTTCGATGGGGGAGGAGGGGCCGTGCAATATCGCGTTGACCCCAAAAGCAGTAACCGTATCTCGGCGTTGGGGCTGGGCTGCATGAGGTTTCCCGGTGCGCCGGGACGTCCGGATGCGAAGACAGCCGACGCCATCATCTCCCGTGCGGTGGAGCAGGGGATTAACTACCTGGACACGGCCTATCTCTATCCCGGCAACGAGGCTTGCGTGGGCGCTTCGCTTGAGCGCCTAGGCCTACGCGACCAGGTTTTGCTCGCGACCAAGCTGCCGCATGCTTCGTGCAAATGCGCGGAGGATTTCGACCGGTTCTTCGACGAGCAACTGTGCCGCCTGCGGACCGACCATATCGACTATTACCTCATGCACAACATTACCTCGCCCGCCCAGTGGGAACGTGTGGTGGCGTTGGGCATCGAGGACTGGATCGCGCGTCAAAAGGCGGCGGGGCGCATTCGCCAGATTGGTTTTTCGTATCACGGCAGCGCGGCGGATTTCCTGACGGTGCTTGACGCATATGACTGGGATTTTTGCCAGATCCAGTACAACTACGCTGGAGAGCGCTACCAAGCGGGGACGGCGGGACTTATAGCAGCCGCCGAGCGCGGGCTCGCGGTGTTTGTGATGGAGCCGCTTTTGGGTGGACGCCTGGCGGGCAAGCTGCCTCCGCGGGCCCGCGCCGTGCTCGATGGCGCCCGTGACCCGCATTTGCGCACTCCGGCCGCCTGGGGGCTTTCGTGGGTGTGGAACCATCCTCAGGTGACGATGCTGCTTTCGGGTATGACCGATACCGCGCAAGTGGATGAGAACGCGGCGTTGGCCGATCGGGCCCTGCCGGATTCGATGACGGCTGCTCAGCTCGATGCCATCGCACGCGTGCTGAGGGAGTTTGAAAAATCGAATCGCGTGCCCTGCACGGGATGCGGCTATTGCATGCCGTGTCCTAAAGGCATCAATATCCCTGGGTGTTTTGCTGCCTACAACGCAAGCTATGCGCACAGCTGGTTTACGGGGCTGTCTCAATACTTTACGGCGAGCGCGGTGCGGACGAACGAGCCCAAGCTGGTGAGCAATTGCGTCAAGTGCGGCAAATGCGCGCGGCATTGCCCGCAGCATATCGATATCCCCGGGCGCTTGGACGACGTACGCCGCCGTTTTCAGCCTGGCCCCGTGACGGCGGTTCTTAAGGCCTTCGGCAAAACGCGCTCCTCGTGACCCTTTTATAACTTGCGGTGGAATAGTTCCTGCTTGCGGCAGAATAAGGCATCGACAGGAACTATTTCACCGCAACTGATGAGGGGGAGCTGGGGATGCTGACGATCGGGTGTCACCTATCCACGACGAAGGGCTATCGGGCAATGGGGGAGACGGCGCTGTCCATTGGCGCCAATACCTTTGCATTCTTTACGCGCAACCCGCGTGGCGGCAAGGCGAAAGACCTTGACATGGATGACGTGGCGGCCCTGCGCGAGCTTATGGAGCAAAACGACTTTGGCCCGCTCGTGGCTCATGCCCCGTATACCTATAACCCCTGCTCGGCCAAAGAGCGGGCGCGCGAGTTTGCCCTGGAGGCCATGGCGGAGGACCTGAGGCGCATGGAAGCGCTGCCCGGCAACTACTACAACTTCCATCCCGGTGCGCATGTGGGGCAGGGCTCCGACGCTGGCATTCAGATGATCGTCGACACCCTGTGCCAGGTGATGTTTGAGGGCCAACAGACGACGGTGCTGCTCGAGACCATGGCCGGCAAGGGCACCGAGGTGGGCCGCAGCTTTGAGGAACTGGCACTCATCATCCAGGGCGTTGCCGACAAGTGCCCCGAGCTGTCGGCCAAGTTGGGCGTTTGCTTGGACACCTGCCATGTGAATGACGCCGGCTACGACATCGTCCACGATCTTGAAGGCGTGCTCGACGAGTTCGATCGTGTGGTGGGTATCGAGCGCCTGCGCGCCGTGCATATCAATGACTCCAAGAACCCCTGCGGCGCCCATAAGGACCGCCACGAATGCATCGGTAAGGGCTACCTGGGTAGCGAAGAGTTTGGCGGCGGTATGCAGGTTATGCAGAATATTGTATCGAATGGCCGCTTGCGCGCATTGCCATTCATTTTGGAGACACCGAACGAACTTGCAGGTTATGCGGCTGAAATCAAATTGTTAAGGTCATTGCAGCAGTGATGACTGTCATAAAGTGGAGTGCTCCATTCACGTTATGGGTTTGTTTCAATCAGTTTTCTAATTGCGGATTCTTCCAAGCGGGTGCATAATAACCCTCAGTTTTTGCAGACCCCTGAATCACGTGGGGTCATTGGAAGGAGACTGATTATGAAGCTGAAGAAGCTTGGCGCATTTGCCGCCACGGGTGCTATGGCGCTCGCCCTTGCTCTGACGGGCTGCGGCTCGTCCAACGCCACCTCTGGTTCTGATGCCAGTTCCAGCAGCTCTGACGACGCTAAGGTCGAGAAGGTCGACGGTTCCAAGGAGTACGCGCTCGTCAAGGACGGTACGCTGACCGTCGGCACCTCTGCCGAGTACGCTCCGTTTGAGTACAAGGATGACAATGGCGACTACCAGGGCTTTGACCTTGAACTCATTAAGGCTATCGGCGATAAGCTGGGTCTGGATGTCGAGTATGTCAACAATGATTTTGACACGCTCGTCCCCGGCGTTGCTTCGGGCGCCAAGTACGACGTCGCCATCGCGGCTATCACCGACACGCCCGAGCGTGAGAAGGAAGTCACTTTCTCCGATTCCTACTACATGGACGATCAGGCTATCGTGACCAAGGTCGATAACACCGACATCACGGCCGACAACTTCAGCGAGAAGCTCAACAACGCCGACGCTACCATCATCGTCCAGTCTGGCTCGACCGCCGAGGCCTTTGCCCAGGAGAACTTCCCCAAGGCCAAGATTGTCCCCTACAAGGACGCCACCGAGTGCTTCAGCGCCCTGCAGTCCGATAAGGGCGACGCCGTAGTCACCAACCGCTCCGTTGCCAGCCAGCTGACCGCCGAGCAGTTCAACACCTGCCAGACCATCAAGCAGGTCAGCACCGGCGAGGAGTACGCCATCGCCATCAACCAGGGCAACATCAAGCTCAAGGACGACATCAACCAGGCCATCAAGGACCTGACTGACGACGGTACCGTCGACGCCCTCATGGCTAAGTACAACATCAAGTAAAATAGCTACTTGATTGCGCGCGGGCCCTTTCCGTTTTGGCGGAGAGGGCCTTTGCGCTTCTCTTGACGGAGAGTGTTTCCGTCTCGTTTTGCCGGCAACTTCTACGATAGGAGCCACCTTGTCTCGACTGAACAAAGGGGCTGCGGAGCAGCGTTTTCCACTGCCCGCCTTGCTCCAAAAGCTAGCCTGCGCCATGGCCGTGGCGCTCGCGCTGGTGTGCGTGGGGGCATATGCGCCCACGACCGCCCAGGCGCTTGAGACCGCAAAGATTACCGCCCGACCCAACACCGGTTCGGGCAGCGCTGTGGTCGGCGGCACCGAGACGCGCATTACCTGGGAAGTTCAGGCCGATGCCGACGAGGAGCTGAGCGGTCTTTCTCTGACGTTTGTCGACGGCACAACGTTTGGTACCGATGACACGCGATTGACGATGCTCTCGGGCGAGGACCTCATGGATCGTACGCCCATGAAGCCCACGTGCAAGGCTGACGGCCAGACGCTCAAGATTGACTTTGGCGAGACGGCGCCTGCCGGCGGCTTTTTCCGTGTCGAGGTTTACGGCGTGACGTTCCCCGTCGAGGGCGGCGATGAGGCCTTTAGCGGAACCTATACGCTCGCCGACGGTTCGACCAAGAAGATTTCCAAGATTCCTTCCGTCGAGATTAAGGGCGTGACGGCGTTCGATAACTTCCTGGCCGACCTTAAGGAACAGCCGTGGGTCGAGGCATGGAATTCCAACATGTTCCTTCGCCTGTTCCTGAACCCGGTCATTTTGGTCCAGAGCCTGCCGATCGTCTTCAAGGGCTTCCTTATGTCGCTCTCGATCGTGCTCGTGGCGTTTCCGCTGGCGATCCCCTTTGGCTTTGCCCTGTCGCTTATGCGCATATCCAAATCGCGCATCCTGCGTTGCCTTGCCGGCATCTACGTGAATGTCATCCGCGGTACGCCGGCGTTCCTGCAGATCTATATTGCATTCTTTGGCCTGCCGCTTGCCGGCGTCAAGGTGGACGACTATGTCTTGGGCGTTATCGTCATGGCCATGAACTCGTCTGCGTATCTGTGCGAGATTTTCCGTGCCGGTATTCAATCGATCCCCAAGGGCCAGAACGAGGCCGCTCGTTCGCTGGGTATGAATGCCTTCCAGACGCTGCTCTACGTTATGATTCCGCAGACGTTCCGCAATGTCCTGCCTACGCTGACCAGCGAGTTTATCCTGCTTTACAAGGATACGTCGCTGCTCGCGGCCGTGGGCGTGGTCGAGATCGTCATGAACGCCCGCACCATCGTGGCAACGACGGGCTCCATTACGCCGTATGTGGTTGCCGCCCTGTTCTATCTGGTCATTACCCTGCCGCTTGCGCGCTTGGTGAGCGGTCTTGAGGCGAGGCTGCTGGGTACGGCCGAAACCAAAAAGAAGCGTCCCACCAAGAGCGCCGGACAGGTTGTCGCGACGCCCGCCGACCATATCGCTGGTCTGTAAGGAGGTTCTATTATGAGCGAAACCAATAACTCGAACGAGGTCGTCGTCAGCATCAAGAATCTCCAGAAGGCCTTTGGCGATAACGTGGTCCTGCGCGACATCGACCTTGATGTGCACAAGGGCGAGGTCGTCGTAGTCCTGGGCCCTTCGGGTTCGGGCAAGTCGACGATGCTTCGCTGCATTAACCGTCTCGAGGAGCCCACGAGTGGTTCGATTGTCGTCGAGGGCGTGGATGTGTGCGCCAAGGGCGTTGACCTCAATAAGGTGCGTATGCACTTGGGCATGGTGTTTCAGCAGTTCAACTTGTTCCCGCACCTGTCGGTCAAAAAGAACGTCATGCTTGCGCAGCAAAAGGTGCTCAAGCGCAGCAAGGAAGAGGCCGAGAAGATTGCCGTCGAGGAGCTGACCAAGGTCGGCCTGGCCGAGCGCATCGATTTTATGCCGAGTCAGCTTTCGGGCGGTCAGCAGCAGCGCGTGGCCATCGCCCGCGCCCTGTCGATGAATCCGCACGTGATGCTCTTTGACGAGGCCACGTCGGCGCTCGATCCTGAGCTTGTCCGCGATGTATTGGGCGTCATGCGCGATCTTGCGCATGACGGTATGACCATGATCGTGGTGACGCACGAGATGGGCTTTGCCCGCGACGTCGCCGACCGCGTCGTCTTTATGGACGGCGGCGTTATTGTGGAGGATGGCACGCCGAGCGAGGTCTTCGACCATCCTAAGAGCAAGCGCACCAAGGCGTTCCTGGGCAATATCTCATAGCGGCGCGTCGAGGTTATCGATATAACAAACGGGGACCGGATGTGAATATCCGGTCCCCGTTTTTGTTTGGGCATGAGCGACTGTTGTTGTGCGGTACTCGGCTGTCAGTTGCCTTGCGACTTTCTGACGGCTTCGTTAGGCCAGCTCCGCTCCCAGGGCCTTGCAGGCCGCTTCGCCCTCGTCGTCGGGTGCGTCGTAGCAGATGACGGAGTCGACCACGTTGACGCCTGCCTCGTCGGCGTCCGCCTTCCAATTGTCCATCCATTCGCCTTCGGCCCACGAATAAGAGCCAAAGAGGACGACCTTCTTGTCGCCGAGGGTCTCCTTGACTTCGTCCCACATCGGTTGGAACTCATCGTATTCAAGCTCCTCGGAGCCCATGGCGGGGCAACCGAAGGCGAAGGCATCATAGTCGGCGGCCCTGTCGGCAGAGAAGTCGGCGCAGGGGATGACTTCGGCCTCGGCGCCCGCGGACGTGGTGCCCTCGGCAACGAGGTTTGCCATGGCCTCGGTGTTGCCCGTGCCGCTCCAGTAGACGACGGCGATCTTGCTCATGTTGAGTCCTTTCGGTTGTGCGGCGTGCGGCCGCGGTTTGTACGTTCTATCGGGTCGCCTGGGCAAGTTGCGCCAAGCTGCAGCCCTGCTGATAGATAAAGGTGAGGTGTTGGGTGCAGGCACGGTACGCATCAAACGTCGCAAGCGCCTGCTCGACATTCGTATAGACCTTCCAGGCTCCAAAGATCTTGTAGTTCTCGCCACGCTGGGCGATGAACTCGTATACGTCGTCGCAGGGGTACCCCAGGAAGTAGCCAATCTCGTGTGGAAATTCGCAGGCGCAGTCGTTGTTGCAGCAGACTTGCTGATCCAGTGCGCATCGAGTCTGGCCGCAGGCGCATTCCGCGGCGTTATTGCTCGCGAGCGTGATGCGTGATGCCAGGTGCACAAGACATGCCGAGAGGTTGCCGGTGTCGTAGCCCTTCTTGGCGAGTGCCGTTTTGGCGCGCGGGTCAGCAAGGTAAGTGGCGAGGCTATTGGGCCGATATGCGTATACGAGCGCCCCGCAGGGGCGCCAGACCAAAACGCTCAGATGGATACCGAACGGATTAAGCTCGTGATTGCACCGGGCGATAACGTTGAGCAGGCGTGCTCGGCGATCCTCGATCGCCGCAGTTACGCTTGAGCCGTCTTGATCGGCATAGACTCCTGGATAGGTAAAGAGCGATGCCGGTTTGATGCCCGCGAGCGTGGGAGAGCAGTTGCGCACGATTGCTGCCTGAAACGTTGGGATGTCTATGGTTCGAGTCACGGCGCTCCTTACGGATCTAAACTGTTAGCCTAGGAAAACTTATACACGAAAGTAAGCCATGGTCAACAAAAAAGTTTGAAGAGGGAAACTAATTGACCGAACGGACATGATTTTGGGTTAAGATGGGAACACCCCATGGGGGTATCTAGATAGGGCTACTTGAAAGGGGAACGCATGAGTGACTTGCTCAACCCTGCGAATCTCATCGTGCTGGCCGTCATTGCCGTCGGCATGTTTTTTGGACTGCGTCGCATTGCCGCTTCGACACACGGGAAGAGTTGTTGCAGCGATGGTGCGAGCGGCAAGAAGGCCAAAAAGGTTGTTGTGGTGGATACCGATGCGTCACACTATCCCTATAGCGATGAGCTGCTCATCGGCGGCATGAGCTGTGACGGCTGCGCTCAGAACGTAGCCAATGCCCTCAATGCACTGGACGGCGTGTGGGCTACGGTGACGTATGCGGACCACACAGCACGCGTACGCTCGAAGCTCCCGGTTGATCGCGACACACTCGAGACGGCGGTGAGGGGCGCGGGCTATTACGTTATGAAAATGTAGGCGTTGCCCTCTCCGGTGGATACCGGCCTCCTGCTCATTGCGACTATCGACATCCAAAAATTTGCGTAAAAAATAACCTTTAGATGCGGTAAAAGTGGAGTTTGGTGACGGTTTGCGCGGAATTCGCTACCAATCGAGCATCTATTAACCCGTCCAAAAAATTACAGGTGTATATTTATACGCTGATTATTGCTGTGCTCAGATTGCAATTAACCGTGGACAGAAATGAAGAATGCTAAAGCTGGGCTTTAGGACAGGGGAGGTTATAGCCTTATGAGACGAGTGGGAGCACTTGGCTTGGTGGCAGCGCTTGCCGCTATCTTGGTATCGCCGCTGCCGGCATGCCGAAGACGCTTCGGGTGCCGTTACCTACAATGCGGGAAATGGGTATTCCTTTGAAAAGCTCTCGCATCCTACGGTAGGAACGTCGCAGCCGGATGGCATCGTCGACTACCAGGGTGGCGGTGCCGTTGCCGTTCCGGGCGCCGACGGTAACGCGGCCAACAACGAAGGCGATCGCGGCCAGAGCTACACTTGGGCGGCTGTGAGCTATGGTGACTGGCTTTATGTGGGCACCTGCTATGCGGCGATGGGCAACACGCTGACGCTCATGAACGGCACGCTGGGTGATTCCTTTGATGCCGAAACCATGCGCCTGACGCTGGAGGCCATGTTTAACGGCACCTTCTTCTATGGACAGCAGAAGGAGGACGGCACGGCCGACAAGGACAGCGGCGGCATCCTGGTCAAGATCAATACCAAGACCGGTGAGACCAAGCTGCTGCTCTCTGAATCGCTCAACGGCGTCGGTCCTTTGTTCCGCAATGCCGTGAGCTATAAGGGTAAGCTCTATTTCTGTGGCAGCGTCAGGACCAATGGCGGCAAAAGCGGCCTGCCTGCTGTATATGAGATCGATCCTAAGAATGATAAGTACAAAGTTGTCTATCAGGGCCTTTCGAGCATGCAGGATTACGGTGCTGCCTACAAGCAGGGCATTTCTACCGGTATCCGCGGCATGTGCGTCCATGATGGCCAGCTCGTCATCAGTAATGTGGGTAAAGACGCGGCCGGTAACTTTGTGTCGACAATCCTGACGTCGTCTGACCCGTCGAAGGGCCAGGACAGCTTCACCGAGATTGCCAACTCGGGCACGCTGTTTGGCTATCCGGCGATTCGCTATCAGGACAGCATCTACGGCGGCGCCATTTGGGATATGGTCTCGTACAATGGCCATCTCTATGCGACCATCTGCACCGGTACGCCTGAGAACGCTCCCGATGATAATTCCATGCAGTCGTTCGCCATGGTCCGTGGCGACAAGAACGCCGACGGCAGCTATTCGTGGACTCCCGTTGTTGGCGATCAGGAGAGGGACGGTGCAAAGTACTGCTTTGGCATCGATCCTGCCCGCACCCGTTCTGGTGCTGCCAACCTCATCGTCTACAACGACTACCTCTATATCGGTGAATACAACGACGAGGAGATTGCTCTCGAGCGCATCCTGTTCAACAAGTCCAACACCGAAGAGGGCGGCAAGAGCGGCATGGGCGGCGTTGACTGCTCGTTTGTGAATGCCAATCTTGAGCAGTCGGTCAACATCTATCGCATGGACAAGAACGAGGACATGGATCTTGTCGTTGGCGATCCCACCGTCATGTTCCCCAAGGGCGGTATTTCCGGCCTGGCTTCGGGCTTTGGCCGAAACGAGAACCAGTACATTTGGCGCATGCAGAAGTTCGACGGCAAGCTGTATATCGGTACCTTTGATACCGCGAGCCTGCTTGAGCCGATCGGCCAGTTCTCCAATGGCGACATTATCGATATGACGCCCGAGGAGTGGAACTCTCAGGTTCAGCGCCTTAGGGACCTGCTCGATCACCTGCTCGACAAGAAATCGCCTGACGACCCCATCGTTCCCGCTAACACGCTTGCGGACGATGATTCAAACGAGGCCGTCGAGGTCGATGACGAGAAGGCTGAGGCCGTCGAGGTCGATGACGAGAAGACCGAGGTCGCTAAGGGCTTTGGCGACCTGAGCGATGCGCTGGAGGATGCCGCGGGCGACCTTTGCGAGCAGGCCGCGACGATGTCCCAGGACGTTGAGGACGACGCCGCTTATGTCCAGAAGATCGATGGCGAGATCGCGTACTTCAAGTCCTTTGCCGACCAGTATCAGGACATGCTCGATAGCTATGAGAGCCTGAAGCAGCAGTACGAGGATGCCTATGGCACCGAGCTGCCGGGCGATATTCAGGATGCGCTCGATAAGCTGCTGAGCGAGGAGAACCTCAAGAAGCTGCAGAGTGTCCTTACGTGCATGTACTACCTGCGCGATGCCGAGCGCGGCTTTGATATGTATGTGACCGAGGACGGCGTGAACTTTACGACGCTGACGACTAACGGTTTTAACGATTCGTACAACCATGGTCTGCGCACCTTTGCCGTTACCGATCAGGGCCTGTGCCTCGGTACTGCCAACCCGTTCTATGGCTGCCAGGTTTGGATCCAGCGCAAGGAGAATTCGGAGAATCCGATTGATCCC
>URVD01000042.1 GCA_900551195.1 uncultured Collinsella sp. | reverse complement strand
AATGCGTGGTTTGGCATCTCGGCCGGCTCGCTCGTCATGATCTTTACCTACACCTATAACCTCACCATGCGCCTGAACTACGTGAGTTCCATGATGCAGCGCATCAACCGCGCTTTGGGCGATGCGGCCGAGATGGCGCGCGTGCTGGACGAGCCGCGTTTGGTGGCAGACGACCCGGACGCCTCTGAGCTCAAAGTAACCGAGGGCGCGATTGATTTTGAGCACCTGAGCTTTGCGTACCGTGACGCTGCGGCGGGCGAGAACGTGTTCGATGACCTGACACTTCATGTGGCGGCGGGCCAGCGCGTGGGCCTGGTGGGCAAATCGGGCTCGGGTAAGACGACGCTTACCAAGCTGCTGCTGCGCCTGGACGATGTTCAGGGCGGCCGCGTGCTCGTGGACGGTCAGGATGTCTCGCGCTGCACGCAGCAAAGCCTGCGCCGCCAGGTTGCCTACGTGCCGCAGGAGGCGCTGCTGTTCCATCGCTCCATTCGCGAGAATATCGCCTACGGCCGCCCCGACGCCACCGACGAGCAGGTCCGCGAGGCCGCGCGCCTGGCCAACGCCCTGGAGTTTATCGACCGCTTGCCTCGTGGCTTTGACACCATGGTGGGCGAGCGCGGCGTTAAGCTCTCGGGCGGCCAGCGTCAGCGCGTGGCTATCGCCCGCGCGATTCTCACCGACGCGCCGATTCTGGTGCTCGACGAGGCGACCTCTGCCCTGGACAGCGAGTCCGAGGCGCTGGTGCAGGAGGCGCTCGAAAACCTGATGCGTGGACGTACCTCCATTGTGGTGGCGCACCGCCTGTCCACCGTGGCGGCGCTCGACCGTATTGTGGTGCTGGCCGATGGCGAGATCGTCGAGGACGGCACGCATACGCAGCTTGTCGAGGCAGGTGGCGAGTACGCGAGCCTGTGGAGCCGTCAGACCGGTGCATTCTTGGAGGCGTAAGCGTCTCGGACGTGGGACAATTGTGTCCATAAGTTTATTGTGCCGTTGAGCCGAGGAGTCGTTATGCCACGCGAGACCAATGCCGCCAAGCGCGAGCGCGCCATCGAGGTGTGTGAGCGCCTCAACCGTCGCTATGGCCCGGTCGAGTGCTTTTTGGACCACGAGAATCCCTTCCGCCTGCTGATCGCGGTGCTGCTCTCGGCGCAAACGACCGATGCGCAGGTCAACAAGGTGACGCCGCGGCTGTTTGCCCAGTGGCCCACGCCCGAGGCCATGGCCGGAGCGAGCGTGGCTGACGTGGCAGACACCATTAAGTCACTCGGCTTTTATAAGAGTAAGGCCAAGCATGCCGTGGAGGCCGCGCAGATGATCGTCGCCGACTATGGCGGCGAGGTGCCGGCCGACATGAAGGAACTCGTGAAGCTGCCGGGCGTGGGACGTAAGACGGCGAACATCGTGCTCAACGTGGGGTATGGCATTGTGGAGGGCATTGCGGTGGACACGCACGTCAACCGCATTGCGCACCGCCTGATGCTGAGTCCTAAGACGCATGCCAAGGAGCCGCTCAAGACCGAGCAGGATCTGCTCAAGATTTTGCCGCACGAGTATTGGGAGTCGGTCAACCATCAGTGGATCACCTTCGGTCGCGAAATCTGCGATGCCCGCAAACCCAAGTGCGACGAGTGTCCGCTGGCAGATTTGTGCCCCAGCGTGCGCGTAGCGGGGTAGGGCGGAATGCATCTTCGTCTGGCGTTTTTTGCAGGGCCGGGTTTGCCCTTGAGCCGGAGTCCTCTCCATGCGCTACCATGACAGACAATGTATTTGACGTACGACCCGCCGAGCTTGCCCCGGCGGGCTTTTGGCGTTGCGATGCCGGAGGAACAGCATGCTCATTCACCGTATAGCCGCGCAGCTCTACACTGCCGAGGCGCTGCAGACCGTCGAGGCCGGACTCGATGCCGGCGAGGACGTGACGCTGGCCGTGTCGCAGTCGGGCCGCACGCTTATGGCGGCAGCTCAGTTTGCGCGCCGTCCGCGTCCCACGGTCTACATCGTGAGCGGCGAGGACGCGGCCGATCGCGCCGCGCGCAGCCTGGCCGCCTATGTGGGTCTGGCGCATGTGTGCCGCTTTCCCGAGCGCAAGGACTACCCGTGGCGCGAGCAGGCGCCCGACGACGCCGTGGTGGCGCAGCGCTGCGAGGCCCTGGGACGCATCGTGCGCGGTGACAACTGCATTATGGTTGCCTCGGCCCGCGCGTTGCTGCGTTGCGTGCCGCCAGTCGAGAGCCGCTATTGGGAGTCCACCACCTTTGCGGTGGGCGAGGAGATTCCCTTCGACGAGGTGCCGCAGTGCCTGGTGGGCATGGGCTACACCAATGCAGGTGCCGCCGACGCGCCCGGCCTGTTCCGTGTGCACGGCGATACCGTCGAGGTGTTCCCCGCGCAGGAAAAAGCACCCGTGCGCATTGAGTTCTTTGGCGACGAGATCGACCGCATCCGCCGCATGGTGAGCTCTACGGGTCAAACCATCGGCAACGAGGACAGCATCGAGATCTTCCCGTGCCGCGAGCTGGCGCTCACCGACGAGGCCGTCCACAACATGCATGTGGCGCTCTATCGCGCCAGCCAGAGCGATAGCAAGCTGGCGGCGCTG
This sequence comes from uncultured Collinsella sp., assembly GCA_900551195.1. Taxonomy (GTDB): domain Bacteria; phylum Actinomycetota; class Coriobacteriia; order Coriobacteriales; family Coriobacteriaceae; genus Collinsella. The sequence goes on along the minus strand of URVD01000042.1, from coordinate 7,863 downwards.
CTCGAGATGGTGGACGCGCGCATCGTCACGCCCGAGCTCGACCGCTTTTTGCCGGTGATGTGCGGCCAGACCGTGAGCCCGTTGGCGCACGTGAGCGGCAAGGCGCTTGTGGTCCTGTCCGAGCCGCGCTCGCTGTTCGATGACTGCCTGCGCGCCTACGAGGATATCGAGGCCCGTGCCGGCGAGGCGGGGATTGACCGTCTGGAGGGTCTGTATGTGCGCGCCCAACAGCTCGACTTTGGTGCTCAGCAGCGCCTGAACTACGTGAGCCTGATTCGTGCCGGCGGTGCGGTTACAGCCGAGCTCAAGATTGAGCAGCCGGCCATTGCGGGCTCGGACAATCGCTTTATGACGCGCATTCAGGAGGTCGTGGGCAAGCGCTATGCCTGCGTGTTTGCCATCCCCGACCGCGGTGCGCGCGAGTCGATGGAGCTCACCTTTGGCGACGAGGGCATCACCTTTGAGGAGTCGCTGACGGCCGCCCCCGAAAACGCCGGCGTTATCGGCGACCGCGTGCGCGTGGCGGCGGCGGATTCTGCCGACCGTGCTGCCCGCCAACAGGCCCATGCCTCAATTCGTGAGCGCCGCGCCGACGCGCTCAACGCCCGCTCGCTCGAGGCGGGTGCCGCCCAGGCTGCCGCCGGTGCCGCCGTGCCCACCATCTCGCGCGGGCGCGTGACCTTTGTCGATGCCGCTCTGCCGCAGGGCGTGGTGGTGCCCGATGCCAATCTGGCCGTTTTCTCGATCGCCGACCTCAACGCTCGCATGGACGCCAACCGCGCCCGCAGCCGCCGCAAGGTCGATATTACGCAGATCACCTTCCCCTTTAAGCCAGGCGACTACGTAGTGCATGCAACGCATGGCATCGCGCTCTTTAGCGAGATCGCGCGCCAGGAAGTGGGCGGCAAGGAGCGCGACTACTTTTTGCTGGAATATGCCGACGGCGACAAGCTCTACGTGCCGCTCGAGCAGGTCGACCGCATCACGCGCTATGTTGGCCCCGACGGCGACAAGCCGCGCCTGACCAGGCTCAACACCGCCGACTGGACGCGTGCCACCAACAAGGCGCGCAAGAACGCCAAAAAGCTGGCGTTTGACCTGGTCGATCTGTATACGCGCCGCTCTTCGATTACCGGTATCGCTTGCCCGCCCGACACGCCCGAGCAGATCGAGATGGAGCAGAGCTTCCCCTACGACGAGACGCGCGATCAGCTGGAGGCCATCGCCGATATTAAGGCCGATATGGAGGCGCCCAAGCCCATGGACCGCCTGCTGTGCGGAGACGTGGGCTTTGGCAAGACCGAGGTCGCCCTGCGCGCGGCGTTTAAGTGCGTGGACTCCGGTCGCCAGGTCATGGTGCTCTGCCCCACGACCATTCTGGCCCAGCAGCACTACGAGACGTTCTTTGAACGCTTTGCCCCGTTTGGCCTTGAGGTCGAGGTGCTCAGCCGCTTTCGCACGCCGGCGCAGCAAAAGCGCGCACTCAAGGCGTTTGCCGAGGGCACGATTGATGTGCTCATCGGCACGCATCGCCTGCTTTCGGCCGATGTGAACCCCAAGAACCTGGGCCTGGTGATCATTGACGAGGAGCAGCGCTTTGGCGTGCAGCACAAGGAGCAGCTCAAGAACCTGCGCGAGCAGATTGACGTGCTCACGCTTTCGGCCACGCCCATCCCGCGTACCATGCAGATGGCCACGAGCGGCGTGCGCGATATGAGCCTGATTACCACGCCGCCGACTGGGCGCCGCCCCGTGATCGTGCACGTGGGGGAGTACGACCCCGACGTGGTGAGCGCGGCGATTCGCCTGGAGGTGGGTCGCGGCGGACAGGTGTACTACGTGTCCAACCGCGTCAAGACCATCGATGACGCTGTGGCACGCGTGCACGAGGCCGCGCCCGAGGCGCGCGTGGGCGTGGCGCACGGCAAGATGAGCCCGCGCGAGGTCGAGGACGTGATGATCGAGTTCGCGACCAAAAAGATCGATGTGCTCATCGCCACGACCATCGTGGAGAGCGGCATCGACAACGCGACCGCCAACACGCTCATCATCGAGGACTCGCAGCGCCTGGGTCTGGCACAGCTCTACCAGCTCAAGGGCCGTGTGGGTCGCTCGGCCACGCAGGCCTACGCGTACTTTATGTTCCCGGGCGAGCTGCCGCTCACCGAGGAGGCCACGGCGCGCCTGACTGCACTTTCCGAGTTCCAGGACTTGGGCAGCGGCATGCGCATCGCCATGCGCGACCTGGAGATTCGTGGCGCCGGCTCGCTTATGGGCGCCGAGCAGCACGGCAATCTGTCGAGCGTGGGCTTTGACCTGTTTACACAGATGCTGGGCCAGGCCGTGGCCGAGGCGCGCGGCGACGACGACGCCGGCGTGGAGGCGGCGAGCGTGGGCATTAACCTGCCGGCCGATTACTTCTTGTCCGAGGAGTACCTGCCGGCGGTGGACCAGCGCGTGCTCGTGTACCGCAAGCTCGCGGCGGCCGAGGACCTGGAGAGCATCGACGAGGTACAGGAAGAGACCGAGGCCGCGCATGGCGAGCTGCCGTTGGCGGGACTCAACCTGTTCAACCGCGCACGAATCCGCATTCGCGGCGAGCGCCTGGGGCTCGAGAGCGTCACGCTCAGCGGCGGTCGCATTGCCTTCCTGGGGGTTGACGTTCCCAAGAAAGTAGCCTTTGAGTTCAAGAATCGCTATGGCGCGGTGAACTTCCCCAAGAGCCGCAAGCTGTCGGTGCCCTACAAGGCGGGCGCCGGTGCGGGCAGCGGCCTGGGTCGCGGCCTCGACGCCAACGACGGCACCGGTCCCGTGGCGGCGGCGCTCATGCTGCTGCAGCAGTTGGGCGCTAGTGATGATGACTAGCGAGTCGACGTTGCAAACACCCCATTTGGGCACTCTGGTTCCATCGAAAGGAAAGCATGTTCGGATACATCTATAAGAAAGATGTCGCCATGATCGCGGTCGTCCTGTGCCTTTGTCTGGGCGTGGGCAGCTTCTTCGATTATCAGATCTCGAGCGCGCTGTTCAACATCGGCAGCATGTACGGTCGCTTTATCGAGGCCGCCGGCGAGCTGCCGTTCGAGCTGACGGCGAGCGTTGCGGGCGTTATGCTCGTGCGCGCGGTGCGTCCCGATTCCAGAGGGAGCAAATGGCTCGCCGTGCTCGGCGTCCTTGTCAACGTTGGCCTGGCCGGCTATGAGATCGTTTCGTCTCTGAAGGTTGGCGGCAAACTCATCGCAGCTCAGTTGGTGCTGACGTTTGTGCTGGTCATCGCTGCCAACCTTATCGCCTACCGCCTCACACGCGACACCGACCCCGACGATCTCACGCGCTGGGCGTTGATGGTGCTTGCCGTGTGGGTCGCTCAGGCCATTATCCTCAACGTGATCGTCAAGCCGCTGTGGTCGCGCCCGCGCATGCGCGTGATCGAGGTCACGCCGGGGCTCGATTTTCAGCCGTGGTGGGTGATCGGCAACCCCGACAAGTGGGCCTATATCGCCGCCGGCGTGATCAAGGACGGCTTTAAGTCGTTTGCGAGCGGACACACGGCGCACGCGGCGATTGGCCTTATGCTCGCCGGGCTTCCCGCGTCGGCCTTTAAGGAAAAGCCGTCGCGCCGCCGTGTGGTCTTTTGGGTCGCCGCTGTGGTCGCGGCGCTCGTCGCCTTTGGTCGCATCGTGATCGGCGCGCACTTTTTGAGTGACGTGAGCTGCGGCTTTGCCCTGGTGCTGGCGCTTGAGTGCCTTGCCGCGCGCATTGCCTATCCGAGCGGCGTACAATAGCGGCACCTGAATCATCGGGCTCGTGCCCGGCTAGAGAGGATTACCATGCTCGCGTTTAACAACGACTATTCCCACGGCGCACATCCGGCAGTGCTGCAGGCGCTCGTCGACACTAATATGGAGCCGCAGCCCGGCTACGGCACCGATGCACACACCGAGCGTGCCAAGCGGCTCATCCGTGAGGCCTGTCAGGCTCCCGATGCCGACGTATTTTTCCTGGTGGGCGGCACACAGGCCAACGCGACGGTGATTGACATGCTGCTTGCGCCCTACGAGGGCGTCGTTGCAGCCGAGACCGGCCACGTTGCCTGCCACGAGGCGGGTGCCATCGAGTTTGGCGGCCACAAGGTGCTTACCATTCCCGGCTACGAGGGCAAGATGCATGCCGAGGATCTCGACAGCTATATCCAGGTGTTTTACGAAAACGAGAGCTACGAGCACACGGTGTTCCCAGGTGCCGTGTACGTGAGCCTATCGACCGAGTACGGCACGCTGTACTCCGCCGCCGAGCTTGCGGCGATTCATGCGGTGTGCCAGAAGCGCCAGATTCCGCTGTTTGTGGATGGCGCCCGTCTGGCCTATGCGCTGGCGGCCGATGAGTGCGACATTACCCTGCCCGAGCTGGCGCAGCTGTGCGACGTGTTCTACATTGGCGGCACCAAGTGCGGCGCGCTTTGCGGCGAGGCCGTGGTGTTTTGCGGCATGCACGCTCCGGCACACCCCATTCCGCGCATTAAGCAGCACGGAGCGCTGCTGGCCAAGGGCCGTCTGACGGGCGTTCAGTTTGAGGCGCTCTTTACCGACGGCCTGTATTTTGAGATTGGCCGCCAGGCGATTGAGACGGCGCAGGCGCTTCGTCGCGTGCTGCATGAGCGCGGCTACCAGTTCTTCTTGGAGACGCCCACCAACCAGCAGTTTGTGATTTTGCCCAACGAGGACATGGCCCGCATTCGCGAGCATGCTTCGATCGAGTACTGGGAAAAGTACGACGAGACCCACACCGTGGTGCGCTTTTGCACCAGCTGGGCCACGACACAGGAGGACATCGACGCGCTGGCGGCTGTCCTGTAGGTTGATGTAATGACGAGGGGCCGCCTTGCGCCTGGGTTTGGCGCGGGGCGGCCTTTGCTTTTGAGGGAGAAGGGCTGTATGACCGAGATGTCCGAGCCGGCGATTCGCCTGGTGACGCCCGAAGACGCGCCGGCGTTGCTTGCCATCTATGAGCCGTATGTGCGCCAGACGGCGATTACCTGCGAATACGAGGTGCCGAGCGTCGAGGAATTTGCCGGGCGCATTGCGCGTACACTCAAGCGCTATCCGTATTTGGTGATGGAGTTGGACGGGCGTCCGGTGGGTTATGCCTACGTGAGCCCGCTCAACAGCCGCGAGGCATACGACTGGTCGGTCGAGACGTCGATTTACCTGGCACGCGACGTGCGCCACGGCGGGCTGGGCCGCAAGCTGCACGATGCGCTCAAGCAATGCCTGGTCGCGATGGGTATCACCAACATGTGTGCGCTCATCGCCGTACCGCACGACAAAGACGACGAGTACCTGACGCACAACAGCCAGGACTTCCATGCCCATATGGGATATCGCTTGGTGGGTGCTTTCGACCGCTGTGCCCAAAAGTTCGGCCGCTGGTACGACATGTGCTGGATGGAGCTGGTCCTAGCCGAGCGCGTTCCCAACCAACCCAAACCAACCTGGTTCCCCGACCTCCCCAAACCTGCCATTTAGGGACAGGTTTTTGGCTGTCTTGCGGTATCAAATTGCCGCAAGAAGCGCCGCGTTCGTACGCTTTTTTGACTCGAATCGTCCCGTCGAGACACCTTGCGAGCTAAGTGAGTAGACTTTTTGGCGCAAGGCGAGCACAAAGCGTATCTGCTTTAGTAAAACCGCAGGTCACGGAGGTGGCTGTTTTGGGTGTGCTTGGCAGGTCGCGAAAAGTCTACTCACTTAGGTTTACGGTGCTGGATATTCTGGGCAGGAACAGTTGAGCTTGGGCGGCGCGTGTTGCCAGGCGATGTTGGCATTTGCGCCATGCCGGCTTGAGATTTAATAAAAACCGCAGGTAAAACGTTTATTAGGTACATTTTGCCTCGTTTGGTGCGCTAGCCGATGGGCTCGGTGTATTTGGCACGGTCGGTACGTTGGATGCGCTTGGAGACATGGAGCGGGCGACCGTCGGTGTCGTAGACGTAGTCGGTGATCAGGATCAGCGCCTGCCCGCGCTCAACGTTGAGCAAAAATGCCTCGTTTTGCGAGGCGTAGCACACCTCAAAGGTCTTGTGCCCCTGTGCCGGCGCGCGATGGAATTCCTGGCGCAGCGTGGCGTAGAGCGAACCGTTGATATCGCGATCGATGAGCGACCCAAAGCTTGGCGGCAAATAGGTGGTCTCCAGGCACAGCGGCGCATCGTCCAGGTAACGCAGGCGGACAAGTTTGACAAGCTTGCTGCCCACGCTAGCGTCAAAGAACTTGGCCACGCTGCCCATTGCTTTGGCAAAGCCCGAGTCCACCGTGCGCGTGGTGGGCTTCATACCCTGTCCCTGGATCTGCGCCGTATAGCTCGAAAACACCAAGTTGTTCTCGTGGAGCGCCGGCGTGTCGGCCACAAAGGCGCCGCGCCCGCGCTCGGTTCGAATCAAGCCCTCGTCAACTAACACCTTAAGCGCGTGGCGCACGGTACTGCGCGACAGCCCCGATTCGTCCATGAGCTCCATCTCGGACGGCAGCTTGTCTCCGCGTGCGTAGATGCCGGCGGCGATGCGGTCACGCAGCGTACCCGCCAGACGCTCGTATTGGGCCAAGTTCTTTTTTGACGAAGTGCTCATGCGAACAACCTGTATCTAACCTGTATGATTACTGAACCAAGCATGTATCCAACATGACAACAAAACCGCTGATAATGGATTGCCGAAAACTTTATCAGCAAAATTTCTAAGACAAATATAGCATACAACTAGTCGACATAGCCAAAACATGTATATAACTTGTATGCCATCGAGAGCATCAAACGAGAAGAAAGGCTGATGCACGATGACTACTCAGGAACAGGTTAAGAATGTCGTCTCCCAGGTTTTGGCTGACAAGGCAGACAAGGGCGGCATCAGGCGCGTCGTGTGGATTGGCGCCGGCGGATCCAACGGCGGCAACTATCCTGCTCAGTACTTTATGGAGCACGAGGCCACGCAGGTCGTGAGCTCCAGCTACACCAGCAACGAGTTCGTGCACGCAACCCCTGCCTACGTCAACGAGAACACCCTGACCGTCGTCGTGTCCATGCGCGGCACCAAGGAGACCATCGTCGCCGCCCAGGTCGCCAAGGACCACGGCGCCAGCACCATCGCCATCTATGTTGACGAGTCCGGCCTCACCGAGGTCTGCGACTACAAGATCCAGTACGACAGCTTGGCCGTTGACGAGTCTTGCATGGGCCGCACCAACTCCGCCGTCGTGACCATGATCGCCATGGAGCTCACGCAGCAGACCGAGGGCTATGCCGAGTACGAGACCGCTATGGCCGCGTTCGACTTGGTCGACCCCATCTATCGCAAGGCCGTCGAGTACACCCGTCCGCTCGCTGCTAAGTGGGCCGAGCAGAACGCCGACAAGCCCTGCATCAACGTCATGGCCCAGGGCCCGCTCTTTGGTGCCGCCTACGTCTTTAGCATCTGCAACGTGCAGGAGATGCTGCAGATCGACTCCTGCACCATCAACACCTGCGACTTCTTCCACGGCCCCTTCGAGATTCTGGACAAGCGCACCTCGCTGTTCCAGCTCATCAGCGTCGGCCGCAGCCGCTGCAACGACGAGCGCGGCATCCGCTTTGTCAACCAGTACGGTGGCGAGCGCGTCTATCAGCTCGACGCCAAGGAGCTCGGCCTCAACGACATCAAGGACAGCGTGAGCGAGTACTTCAACCACCTGATCTTTGCCCCGATTCTCAACAACGTGTACATGCGCGCTCTCTCTGCTGTTACCCACAAGGACTACATGACGCGCCGCTACATGTGGAAGCTTGATTATTAGTTACGGCGTTTTACCAAACGCCGTAACCGGCCGACGCTGCAAA
>URVD01000041.1 GCA_900551195.1 uncultured Collinsella sp. | reverse complement strand
CCCGACCATGACTGCATTTTTCTAAATATCGCAAGCGTTCTACCTGCGGTTTTGGAAGCGTGCAATTTGCCGTGGTCGAAGGTGGGCGATTCATCGTAGTAAACCGGCATAGTTTTGAAATGGCATTAAATCGATAGCAGCCATTTTGCTATGCCGGGGTGGTCGGTTGTTGGGCAATTACCCTCGCAGGTAGGCGATGGCGATCTGCGTGCGGTTGCGTAGGCCCATTTTGGCAAGGATCGAGCTGATGTGGTTGCGTACGGTGCCTTCGCCCATGTAAGCGGCGGCGGCAATCTCCTTGTTATCGAGGCCGCGGGCGATGAGCTCGGCGACTTCGAACTCACGGTCGGTCAGGCTGGCAAAGGCGGCGGGTCGGCGAGGCGTGCTGGCATCGGCGCCTGTCCCGTCAAAATCGATGTCCTCGATCGCCTTGCCCTCGAGCACGCGTTTGCCGTCCATGACCTGCGCCAGTGCCGGTGGAATGGCGGCGACATCGGTTTTGATCAGGTAGCCGCGGGCGCCCAGTTTGAGCGCCGACACAATGTACTCGTCATCCGAGAATGTCGTCAGAAACACGACGCGTGCCGCGGGGTCACGCTCAAGGATTTCGCGTGCCGCCGAAAGTCCGTCACGCCCCGGCATCTGGATGTCGAGCAGTGCGATATCGGGTGCGTGTTCGGCGTAGAGCGCCACCGCGTCGTTGCCGTTGGCACCGGTGCCCACCACTTCGATCTGCGGCTGGGCGCCCAGGATAATCTTGAGCGAATCGACCACCAAACGGTCGTCGTCGACAACTATGAGCCTCATCGGGCCTCATCTCCTTGCTGTTTGGGAACGGTGGCAAACACACGCCAGCCGCCGGCGCCGGCGCGCGGGCCGGCGGTGAAGGTGCCGCCAAGCGCCTCGACGCGCTCGCGCATGGAGCCGAGCCCCATGCCCTCGGCGATGCCGCGACCGCCCGTCTGGGTCCCGCCCGTGCCATCGTCGGTAACGATGAGCTGGTAAAACGATGGATGCTCCAAGCATCGCACAACAACGTTTTGCGCGCGGGCGTGGCGCATGGTGTTGGAGAGCACCTCGCGCAGGACCGCCGCAAAGCAGTTGGTGATGTTGGCGGGCGCATGCTCGGCCAAAACCTCAAGCTCAATCTGCGGGCCGCCATCTGAGCACGCGCCTTCCACGATGCACTCGAGCTGTACGGAGAGGTCGGCGGCAGTGTCATTGAGCGCGTGGACGCTGGCGCGCACAAGTTGGAGCGCCTCGTCAACGGTGTGCTTGACGTCGGCGAAATCGGCGGCAACCCTGGGCTCGTCGGCGTGCACGACGCGCAGGGCCTCGGTCTGCAGCGAGGCACGTGTAAGTTGGTGGCCAACGCTATCGTGGATCTCGCGCGCGATGCGGGCGCGTTCGGCGAGTGTCGCGAGCTCGACTTCGTAGTCCTGGCGGTCGGCAAGGTCACGGTTGCGCGCTTCGAGCGCGAGGGCTCGTTCCTGCAGCTCGTCGCGGATGCGGCGCATGCGCTGCTGCTCGCGCTCCAACTGGGCGGTACGCAGTGACAGTAGGGTGGCGGCGACTGAAAGGATGGCGGTCAGCAGGAGCGTTCGAGCGGCAAGCGCGTCGGCGCGAAGGTCCGCGACGAGTGCAAAGACAAAGGCGACGCCAATGCCCAGCGCGACCCAAACGCGTTCACGGCGCACGCGCCGCGCGATGTCATAGAGGGCGAGGGGCGCAAACGGCACAAACGGCGGCACGAAGACAGCCGCGATGATGTAAGCGTAGCTCGCGGCCTCGCTTGTGCGGCTCGTGCGTTCCTTCTGTGCGAGCTCGGCCAGCGAGGTGGCAATAACGCCAAGGCAAAACGCCGCGACCAGGCGAGCGTCCACAGCAAGGCCCGTGGCGGCCGCAATGCAGCACGCCAGCACGATCGATTTGTCGAAAAGCCTGTTCATACGGGTATTGTACGCGAAGCCGCGCGTGGTGGAGGGGCCGCCTGCGCAACCGTGACATTCCTCCCGCGCGGCAAATCGGCGTCGATCGCTCGCGCGAGCGGGGGTTTCGCCTCCGCCCCCTCGCACTCGTGACAAAGCTCACTGGTGCGCGCCGTCCGCTCCTGCGATGATGCAATCGTACCGGGCCACGACCAACAGAAGGGCCGCCTCATGACAGACATCGTCCACGTCGAAAACCTCGTCAAGCGCTACGATGACCTTATTGCGCTCGACCACTTTAACCTGAGCATCGCCCCCGGCGAGATCTTTGGCCTGCTCGGCCCCAATGGCTCGGGCGAGACCACGTCCATCAACTGCATTTTGCAGCTGCTTTCCTACGACAAAGGCACCATCGAGCTGTTCGGCGAGCCCATGACGCCCACCCGCTACGACCTTAAGCGTCGCGTCGGCGTGGTGCCACAGCAGGTGGCGGTGTTCGACGAGCTCACCGTGCGCGAAAACATCGACTATTTCTGCAGCCTCTACGTCAACGACCGCAAGCGCCGCCGCGCGCTGGTGGACGAGGCGATCGACTTTGTCGGCCTGGGCGACTTTACCAAGTTTCGTCCCGGAAAGCTCTCGGGCGGCTTGGCACGCCGCCTCAACATTGCCTGTGGCATCGCGCACAAGCCCGAGCTCATCTTCTTTGACGAGCCCACGGTGGCAGTCGATCCGCAGAGCCGCAACGCCATCCTGGAGGGCATCTGCCGCCTGCGCGACGAGGGCGCCACGGTGGTGTACACCAGCCATTACATGGAGGAAGTCGAGCAGATCTGCAGCCGCATCATGATCATGGACGGCGGCCGCGTGCTGGCGCAGGGCACTAACGACGAGCTCAAGCGCATGATTCAGATGGGCGAGAAGATCGTGATCGAGGTCGGCGAGGTGCCGAGCGCGGCGCTCGGTGCCGTCGCGAGCCTGCCGCATGTCCTGGACCTGTCGGCGACGGCGGGCCAGCTCACATTTTCGTGCGAGGCGAGCCCGCATAACCTGACGGACATTCTCGATGTGCTGCGTTCGCATGACGTGGCGCTCGGCCGCATTTATTCCGAACCGCCGACCCTCAACGACGTGTTCCTCGAGATCACCGGCCGCGAGCTGCGCGACTAGGGGGCAGCCATGTTCAACACCATCATCACTACGGTCAAGACGCTGCTGCGCCGGCCGAGCACGTGGGTCTGGGGTGCTCTCTTTCCCGTCGCACTTTCCACGATGTTCATGTTTATGTTTGCTAACCTCAGCTCCGACGGCAAGATCGACCCGGTGCCGGTTGCCGTCGTGGCGGACGAGGCTTGGGACGCTTCGACCTTTAAGGGCGTGGCGACGTCGCTTGCCAAGGAAGACAACGATCAGCTGCTCGAGATCCACGAGTGCGAGGATGTGGACGCCGCGAACCGTGCGCTCAAGTCCGGCGAGGTCGCGGGCATCTATACGGTCGACGCTGCGGGCACGCCCAAGCTCACGCTGCTCTCGAGCTATGACGGCTCGCGCGCCTCGTCGGTGCTCACCGACCGCAGCATCCTTGAGACGGTGGCAAGCTCGTATACACAAAATGCCGAGCTCATGTCCCAGATTGCCCAGGACAACCCGGCGGCGCTCGCCGACCCCGAGGCGGTTGCGCGCGCCCTGTCGCTCGAGGGCGGCACCCGCCGTGTGAGCCTGACACGCACCACGCCCGATGGCACGGTCATCTACTATTACGCGCTTTTTGGCCTGGTCGCGATGATGTCTGCCGAGTTTGCCGCCTTGAGCGTCGTCGACCTGCAGCCCAATCTGTCGGGCCTTGGCGCGCGCCGCTGCGTGGGCGGCCTTTCCAAGACGGCGTCGCTGGCCGGCATTTTTGTCGGCTCGTGGCTGGTCTCCTTCGCCTCGATGACGATCGCGATTGGTTACGTGCGCCTAGTCGTTGGCGTCGACTTTGGCGGGCGCGAGGGGCTGTGCCTGCTGGGCGGTGCTGTATCCGCGCTTGCCGCCACGGGCCTGGGGCTCTTTGTGGGCACGCTTCCCGTTAAGGGTGGCAAGGCGTCCAAGTCGGGCATCCTTACGGGCTTTGCTACCACGTGCGCCCTGTTCGCCGGCCTCTACGGCGAGCCGGCGATGGCGCTTGCCGACGACGTCGCCCACGCCTGCCCGGCCGAGTGCTGGTTCAACCCCGTCAAGCTCATCTGCGACATGTTCAACCGCCTGTATTTCTTTGAGGACCTGGGCCCCTTTGCCGTTCGCGCCGGCGCGCTGGTCCTTATGGCGCTGCTGTTCGTTGCCGCCGCTACGCTGATCTTTGGAAGGAGCCGCTATGAGCACCTTTAAGACTGCGCTTCGCATGGCGCTGGCGCACCCGTTCTACCTGCTCATCTATACGGTGTTCATCTCGCTCATGGGCGTATTCATCGCGGCCTCGGTGAGCTGGAACTCGTCGCAGCTGACCGAGTACAAGCCCTACGACGCCAACGTGATTGTGGTCGACCGCGACGGCAGCGATCTTTCGCGGGCACTTACCAGGCACCTGGGTTCGCGCTTTCACCTGGTCACGGGCGTCGGCGACGACACGTACGACCTTGCGGACGCGCTCTCCAAGAGCAACAGCGCCAAGGGCAGCGCCGATTGCGTGTTCTTTATCCCGGAGGGGTTTGAGGACGATCTTGTTGCGGCCGCCCGTGCGGGGGAGGACTTGCCCAAGCTCGATGTGACCTACGGCTCTGGCACCATGGCGGCGGCGCTTTCGTCCGCCGAGGCCTCGCGCTGGATCTCGCTCGCGGGCGCTGCGGCGGCGCTTGAACCCGCTGCCTCCAACGGTGACGTCGCAAGGGCCGCCGAGCACGCGGCCGCAAAGCGCGCGGAGGTCCAGATCGAGCAGGTCAAGGTCGACTCGACTGCTGCTACCACGCTCGAGTCGTACTTCAACTTTGGCGCGTACGCGATCATCTCGTCGGTCATCGTGTCGGTGGGACTGGTGTTTTCGGGCATGAACGAGCCCGAGCGCGTGCGCCGCATGGATGCCAGCCCGGTCTCTGAGCGCCAGCGTTCGCTCGCTGTGTTCGCGGCCGCCGCCGTGCTCACCGTTTGCATCTGGCTTGTGTCGAGCATGATGGGCGTCGTGGGCTTTGCCGGCGCGGTTGCCGAGGTCGGCGTGGGCCGCGTGTGCCTGGCGCTGGCGGCAACGTTTGCCCTGGCGTGCACGCCGCTGGCCGTTGGCTTTACGCTGTCGAGCCTGGGCGCGCGCGAGGAGCTGCTCAACGGTGTGGGCAACCTGCTCGGCATGCTCATGACGTTTTTGGGCGGCGCCTGGATGCCGCTGTCGCTCATGGGCTCGGCCGTGCAGACGGTGGCGCACTTTGTGCCGACGTATTGGGTGAACGACGCAATCGGCAAGGCGCTTGCCTCGGACCTGACGTCTGCCGTGTTGGGCGACATCGTCTGTGACCTGGGCGTCACCGTGCTCTTCGCCGCCGCCATCGCCGCCGTAGGCCTAGCCCTCGCACACGCCAAATCCCACGCCTAGCCGTAACCCGTCACTTGGGGACGTTCCTTTCCTGCTGGCACTTGGGGACAGTCCCGGCACTCATTGGGGACAGACTTAAATGAGTTGTTTCAGTCATATAAGTCTGTCCCCAATGAGTGCCCAATGACTGGTTTGGAAAAAATTGCGCCTGTCGCTAAAAAATAGTTCGCCCAGGTTTACTATTACCCTAGAAAAGTAGCAGAAGGCTAACAACGGGGGATAGCATGGCGACAAAGCATGCCTACGTCCAGGTCAACGGGCTCAAGAAACACTACGGCGACGGTGATGCGCGCCTGACGGTGCTCGACGGCATCGACACGTCCATCAACCGCGGCGAGATCTGCGTCATGCTGGGGCCCTCGGGCTCGGGCAAGTCGACCTTTCTCAACCTCATTGGCGGCCTGGAGGATGCCGACGGCGGCTCCATCATGGTGGACGGCTGCGACCTCACCGCGCTCAAGCCTGCCGATCTGGGCGAGTACCGCCGCCGCGAGCTGGGCTTTGTCTTCCAGTTCTACAACCTGGTGCCCAACCTTACCATCAAGGAAAACATCGAGGTCACGGCGCACCTGTCCAAAAACCCGCTCAATGTCGACGACCTGCTGCGTTCGCTGGGCCTCTACGAGCACCGCAACAAGTTCCCACGCCAGGTCTCGGGCGGCCAGCAGCAGCGCTGCGCCATCGGCCGTGCACTCGTCAAAAACCCAGGCCTGCTGCTGTGCGACGAGCCCACGGGCGCGCTTGACTACAAGACGTCCAAGGAAATCTTGCAGCTCATGGAGGATGTCAACCGCACCTACGACTGCACCATCATCATTGTCACCCACAATGCCGCCATCGCGCGCATGGCAAATCGCGTGCTGCGCCTGCGCGACGGGCGCATCGTCGAGGATGAGCTCAACGAGTCACCCGTCGCGGCCGCCGAGCTCGATTGGTAGGCGGCGCCATGACACCTCTCGCAAAACGTCTCCCGCGCGAGCTGCGCCGCAATATCGGCAAGTACCTGGGCATCTTTTTGCTTATGTGCGGAAGCATCGCCCTTACCTCGGGCTTTTTGCTCGCGGCGCATTCCATCGGCTGCCTCATCGACGACATGCGCGACGAGTACACGATCGAGGACGGCCGCGTGACTACCTCCTTCGAGGCCACCAAAGACCAGCTCAAGGCAGCCGAGGATGCAGCCGACGACGTCGGCGGCGTCACGCTCTACAAGAATTTCTCCATCGACGCCATCATCAAAAAGACCGCCGGCGACGACGGCACCAAGCGCACCCTGCGCACCTATGCACACCGCACCAAGGTCGATATCGCGTCCTACTGTGAGGGCAGGCAGCCCAAGACGGACGATGAGGTGGCAATCGACCGTGTTTTCGCCACCAACAACGACCTCGCCGTGGGCGATAAGGTCGAGCTTGAGGGCCGCACCTACACCATCTGCGGCATCATGACCCAGCCCGATAGCCAGGCGCTGTTCCTCAACAATTCGGACTTTACGGTGAACACCATCACGTACGGCGTGGCCGAGGTCACCGACGCCGGCTTTGCCGCGCTTGAGGACGCCGGCGGCGCGCCTGCCTACACCTACTCCTTTACCTTTACCGATCGCGATCTCCCCACCGCGGATCGCATCGATGCGGAGCAGGATATGGTCGAGGCGCTGACCGATGCCGATGCGCGCGTGGACGATCTGATCGATGCCGATTCCAATCAGGGCATTGGCTATGCGCGCGACGACGTGGACGGCGACTCCATGATGTGGATGACGTTGCTCGACATCATCATCGTGATCATGGCGTTTGTCTTTGTGGTGCTCACCGACGCCACCATCGAGGAGGAGAGCGCCATCATCGGCACGCTGCTCGCCAGCGGCTATCGCCGTCGCGAAATCGTGCTGCACTACCTAGCGCTTCCCGCCATCGTAGGCGTGGCCGCGGCGCTACTGGGCACCGCTCTCGGCGTTGCGTTCTTTACCGAGCCCATGCGCGGTCTCTACTACGGCTCGTACAGCCTGCCGCCCTTCCAGGTGTACTGGAGCTGGGAGATCTTTGTGAAGTGCGCCGTGGTTCCCGCCGCCGCGCTCATCCTCATCACGCTGGTGGGCCTGCTTCGCAAGATGGGCAAGACGCCGTTGCAGTTCCTTCGTCACGAGGCGAGCGGCAAATCGGGCACCAAGCGCGGCCTGCAGCTGCCGGAGCGCATGGGCTTTGTCTCGCGCTTCCGCCTGCGCGTCTTCCTGCGCAACCTGGGCAACTTCGCCACGCTCTTCGTGGGCATCGCGTTTGGGTCGCTGCTTTTGCTCTTTGGTCTGGCGATCCTGCCCACGATGACGCACTATGCGGACAACCTCGAGACGAGCCTGGTCGCCGAGCATCAGTACACACTCAAGGCGCCGCTGGAGCTCGAGGGCACTGCCGAGGAGCGCGAGCAGTGGTCGGCACTCGAGCGCTTGCAGTCGGTTGACGGCGCGCTGCTTTCTGCCGCCCAGGATGCCGATGACGAGCTTGACGGCGCGGCCGATGCGGCGCAGACGGCAGCCGATGCCGCGACCGCATCTCCGTCTGCCGAGAGCCTGACCGCAGCGCAGGATGCGCTTGCCAAGGTCCAGGACAAGAAGGATGCGCTCTACGCGCGCCTTGACGATCTTGCCGACGCCCTCGGCTGCAACCGCGATGAGGCCATCGATCTGATCGACAAGGCCTCTAAGATCGACACTGACAACGACGATATCCACCCGGTCAATACGACCGACAACGGCGCGGGCGCAATCGCGCAGGCCGAGAAATATGCCGTTTACCAGCTGCAATACGACCGCGGCGATGGTAATGGCGAGGAGACGATTTCCGTCTACGGCATTTCATCTCATTCGCGCTATTGGAAAGACCTCAACGTCGGCGACGGGCGCGTCGTCTTTGGCGGCGGTCTGCTCGATAAGTTTGGCTGGAGCGAGGGCCAGAAGGTCGAGCTTCGCGACAAGTACGAGGCTCGGGATTATTCTCTTAAGTACGCGGGCAAGGACTGTGCCTGGGGCTCCAAGTCGGACATGAATATCTATATGAGTATCGATGACTTTAACGAGCTGTTCGACAACGATGCCGCCTACTTTAACGGCTATGTGAGCGACGAGAAGCTCGACCTCGACGCGCGCTACTTTGCCGGCGACACCACGCCCGACGACATGCGCGCCGTGGGCGACCAGTTCATCGGCATGATGAGCAAAATGATCGGCATGATGGTCGGGCTCGCGGTGTTTATCTTCCTGCTGTTTATGTACCTGCTGACCAAGGCGGTGATCGACCACAGCGCCCGTTCGATTAGCTATATGAAAGTCTTTGGCTATCGAGATAGCGAGATCTCGCATCTGTACATCCGCTCGATCACGCTGTGCGTGGCGGCGTCGCTCGTGCTGAGCCTGCCGGTCATTATTGGCTCGCTCACGGCCATCTTCCGCTCGATGCTGCTCGCCTACAACGGCAATATCGAGATCTACGTGCCCGCTTGGTCCATGGCTGCATGCGTCGGCATTGGCTTTGCGACCTACCTGGTCGTGGCGCTGCTGCACACGCGCTCTATCAAGCGCGTCAGCCTAGCCGAGGCCCTCAAGGTGCAAGAGTAGTCATCGGGGACGTTCTTAAATGACTGGTCATCGGGGACAGTCTTTGACGATTCGCCGGCTCGCTGGCCGGGCTGGCAAGGACTGTCCCTGGCGGTACTCATTTAAGTCTGTCCCCAATGAGTGCCTAACGACTCGGTGTTGCGCTTGACTTCGACCCTACTTCAACGGGTACCATCCTCTTATGTCTGTAACGCCATATAGACCGAGGGGATAGATATATGACCGCAACTGCACCCGCAGCACCCGCTAAGGTGTACTTCACCAACCTGCGCACGCATGCTCGCGAGAGCCAGCTCGACAAACTCAAGCGCCTCATTCGCCGCGCCGGTATCGAGCAGATCGACTTTGAGAACAAGTTCGTCGCCATCAAGATTCACTTTGGCGAGCTGGGCAATCTGAGCTTTTTGCGCCCCAACTACGCCCGCGCCGTCGCGGATGTCGTCAAGGAGCTGGGCGGCAAGCCCTTCCTCACCGACTGCAACACGCTCTATGTCGGTAGCCGCAAAAACGCGCTCGAGCACATCGACACCGCCTACCAGAACGGCTTTACCCCGTATGCCACGGGCTGCCAGATCATCATCGCAGACGGCCTCAAGGGCACCGACGAGGCACTCGTTCCGGTCGAGGGCGGCGAGTACGTGCGCGAGGCAAAGATCGGCCAGGCACTCATGGATGCCGACATCGTGATCAGCCTTACGCACTTTAAGGGTCATGAGCAGGCGGGCTTTGGCGGCGCCATGAAGAACCTGGGCATGGGAGGCGGCAGCCGTGCCGGCAAGATGGAGCAGCATGCCGCCGGCAAGCCGAGCGTCGATACTACCAACTGCGTAGGTTGCCGTGCCTGCGAGAAGATTTGCGCGCACAGCGCCATCACGTTTGACGGTACGCGTGAGCGCGAGCTTGCCAACGGCAGCACCCGCACGGTTCACGTGGCTACCATCGACCACGATCGCTGCGTGGGCTGCGGACGCTGCATTGCGGCGTGCAACCAGGACTGCATCAAGCCCGACTATGATGCCGCGGCCGACGTACTCAACTACAAGATCGCCGAGTATACGAAGGCCGTTGTCCAGGATCGCCCCAGCTTCCATATCTCGCTCGCCATGGACATCAGCCCCAACTGCGACTGCCATCCCGAGAATGACACGCCCATCGTCAACGACATCGGCATGTTCGCGAGCTTCGACCCGGTCGCCATCGACCAGGCCTGCGCCGATGCCGTCATGGCATCCGAGCCGCTGCCTAACACCGAGCTTACCGACAGCGCGGCCAAGATGGAGCATAATCACGAGCATCTGGAGGGCGAGCAGGCCAAGGATCCCTTCTGCATCACGCATCCCGACACCGACTGGCGCGCGTGCATCGCGCATGCCGAGAAGATCGGCCTGGCTACCAGTACCACCATATCGACCAAGTCCAGGCTGTCCAGTTCAAGAGTTTCCAT